>NZ_JBNHGE010000007.1:0-109106 GCF_059090935.1 Arthrobacter sp. Y3223166
CTGGCCGCGCGCGGGCTCGCGGCCTGACCGGAGGCCGCGCGCGGCCTCGCGGCCTAACTAGCGGCCTCGCGGTGTCAGGGTGCGCAGGATGCCTATCCGCGGCGGCTTGGCAGCGCACATCTGCCCATGTTTAGCCAAAACTTCCCATGTCTTGGCCAACCCACCCACGTCTGACTAGGCAGGATGCTTAAGCATGCGGCTAAACGTGGGAAGTTACGGCGCAAACCCGCCCGTCTGCGACCCGTCCAAGCAGCGCGCAAGTGGCCCGCCCTAGCCTTCCGCCCGCAAGCCGCCCGGCAAGCGAGCCGTCCACACCGCTTAGGCCGCCCGCGCGCCCCATCCACCCGCCCGCCCACCTTCCGTCCAGCGGAACCACCTGGTTGCCCGCCCCGCGATTGCTCGTCATGCTGTGGGCATGACGAAGCTGCTGCCTGCCGCCAACCTGTTCGGCCACGACGTCGCCGCCGCCATCGAGGCCCAGCCGGACGGCGTGGTGCACCTGGCTGCGCACTTGGATCGGATCTGGCAGCAAGCGGCTCCGTTGCTGGCCGTCCGCGACAATGATGCCCACACGCTCTACGCCTATGGCCTGGCCCAGGCCCTGCTGGCCGCCCACCCGGAGGCCGACGCCGGCGTCGTCCTTCCGGCCATCATGCTGCACGACATCGGCTGGTCGCAGGTGCCCCCGGACCAGGTCCTCGCAGCGATCGCCCCCGGCGGCGGCCGGCCCGACCTCGTCTTGCTGCACGAGAAGGAAGGCGCCCGATTGGCGGCCGGGATCCTCGAAGAGGTTAACCATGATCCGGCGCTCATTCCGCGCATCCTGGAGATCATCGACGGGCACGACTCGCGCAAGGAGGCCCTCTCGATTGAGGACGCCATCGTCAAGGATGCAGACAAAACGTGGCGGCTCAGCCCGCACGGCGTCGACACCGTGATGGAGTGGTTCGGGCTGGACCGCGGCCAGGCGCTTCGGCTCTGCAGCCAGCGCGTCCTGGGCCATCTCTTCACCGAGGAGGCCAAGGCCATGGCGCGCGCGCTGTCTGCGCTGGAATCGGTAACGTTGTGGCCGCAGCGCCGGGCGCTGCTGGCCGACGGCTAGACTCGGTTTCGGGCGGGTGCCGCGAGGGCACCGGCTGGGAAGCTCTGCGGCACGGACGACGGCGGTGCCCGGCTTTGCCTGGAAGACGGCGCCCTGCTTCGTCTGAACGACGGCGGTGCCGGGCTTTGCTTGGGCGACGGCGGTGCCGGGCTTTGCTTGGACGACGGCGGTTGCCCGGCTATGCCCGGACGACGACGGTGCCCCACTTTGCGGGGCGACAGGGCGGTGCCGGGCTTCGTCTGAACGAAGGCGGTGCCGAACTCAGCGGAATATGGGAGGCAGCTATGGCCGGCGGTAGCCGAGATCCGGGACGCACGGTCACGTCCCGCGTGCTGGCCATCCTTGAAGCCTTCGAGCAATCCCGCAGCGCGCTGAGCCTGACCCAGATTTCCGAGGGTTCCGGCCTGCCGTTGAGCACCACGCACCGGCTCGTCGCTGAGTTGACGGAATGGGGCTTCCTCTCCCGCGGCGCCAACGGCCGTTACCAACTGGGCATTCGCCTCTGGGAGCTGGCGCAGAATGCCGGCCGGCAACTGCGCGATGCCGCGCGTCCTTTCGTGCAGGACCTGTTCTCCCTCACCGGCGAGACGTCACAGTTGGCGGTCCGGGAAGGCCACGAAGTGCTGTACATCGAGCGTATCTACGGCACCAAGCGCGTGCCCCGCGCTTCGCGGGTCGGTGGCCGGCTGCCGATGCACGCCACCGCCGTCGGGAAAGTCATCCTCGCGTACGAGGAGGAGTGGGTGCGCACCGCCTACCTGAACCGGCAGCTGGAACGTCCCACCGCCCACACGCACATCGTTCCCGGGCGGCTGGCGGAGGAACTGGTCCAGATTCGCGATCAGGGCTACGCCACCACGCTGGAGGAAGTCCGGCTCGGCTCCTGCTCCATCGCCGTGCCCGTTTTCCACACCGGCCGGATCGGAGCCGGGCTGGGGTTGGTGTTGCTGACGTCGCAGGCCGCCACGATGACGCGGCACCTTCCGGCACTGCGCGGTGTCTCAGCACAGATCGAACGCGCCACCGCGCACATCCCGCTGGAGTCTTTGCTGGGAAGCCACATCGCCCGGAAGGCGTGACCGCCCGGCGCACATCCTGGTAATTCCCGGACCGCCGCACCACGCGCTACGGCGCATGCCTGATGAGTCGTTGCCGGGCAGCCATGAGGCGCCCAAGGCCTGGGCGCCCGGCCCAACAGCCCACCCGGGCTTATTGCTGGCCAGTCACATCGCGCCCAAGGGCCGTACGCCGCCGCATGCCACGAGATGCTAAGCACTATTCGTTTCCACTCAGTGGAAGAGCCCCTTAGGCCCCGCGAGTGACGTGGGCAACACTGGAGTCTAATCAGCCCGCTGAAACCGACAACGGCGACGGCGGGAGCAGACCCCAAGGAGTTCCAGATGTCATCTTCGACCGAAACGGCAGCTTGCCCGTTCGGCCACGGTGCCGAGGCCCCCGCAGGACACCACGGCTACGAGCCGTTCCAAATGAAGGACCCGTTCCCGGCCTACGCCGAGCTGCGGAACGAACAGCCCGTCATGTTCGACGAGCGCGTCGGCTACTACGTGGTTTCCCGCTACGACGACATCAAGGCCGTTTTCGAGGACTGGGAGACCTTCTCCAGCGAGAACGCCCAGGCACCGGTGCGCCGGCGCGGCCCGCAGGCCACCAAGATCATGGAAGAGGGCGGCTTCACCGCCTACTCGGGTCTTTCCGCCCGCCGCCCGCCGGAGCACACCCGGATCCGCGCCGTCGCCCAAAAGGCTTTCACCCCACGCCGCTACAAGGCGCTGGAACCGTCCATCCGGCAGAACGTCGTGGACCAACTGGAAGCCATGCTCGCCAACCCGGATCGCCGCGGTGAACTCGTGAAGGACCTGGCCTACACCGTCCCGACTGTCACGATCCTGACGCTGATCGGCGCCGACGTCTCCCAGGTGGACACGTTCAAGCGCTGGTCCGATTCCCGCGCGGCGATGACCTGGGGCGACCTCAGCGACGAGGAGCAGATCCCGCACGCCCACAACCTGGTGGAGTACTGGCAGGAATGCCTGCGCCTGGTCCGTGTCGCCCACGAGGAAGGCGGCGACAACCTGACCGGTGACCTGGTCAAGGCCCAGCAGGACGGGGCGGAGATCAGCGACCACGAAATCGCCTCGATCCTCTACTCCCTGCTGTTTGCGGGACACGAGACCACGACCACCCTGATCGCCAACTCCCTGCGCGTGTTGCTGGCGCGTCCGGACCAGTGGCAGCAGCTGGTGGCGGAGCCCAAAAAGATCCCGGCAGCCATCGACGAGGTGCTGCGCTTCTCCGGATCCATCGTCGGCTGGCGCCGGAAGGCGCTCAAGGACACCGAAGTCGGCGGGGTCAAGATCCCGGAGGGCGGCGAATTGCTGCTACTGATGGGCTCCGCCAACCGCGACGCCGCCCGCTTCGAAGACGGCGAGGAGTTCGACATCTCCCGCGGCAACGCCCGCGAACACCTGTCCTTCGGCTTCGGCATCCACTACTGCCTGGGCAACATGCTCGCCAAGCTGCAGGCCAAGATCGCCCTGGAAGAGGTGGCGCGGCTGGCACCGAACCTGAAGCTGGAGAACCCCGGGAACATCGAGTTCCGCGAGAACATCTCCTTCCGTGTCCCCGAAACCGTCCCCGTCAGCTGGGAGGCCTAAGCCCATGCGCAGCAACGAATTCATCCAGTTTTTCGACGGCGGCATCGAGCCCCGGCTCGAACACCTCGGCGGCAAGGGCGCCTCGCTGGTCACCATGACCTCTGCGGGCATGCCGGTGCCCCCGGGATTCGTCGTCACCACCGCCCAGTTTGACCGGTTCATGCAGGAAGCCGGGATCACCGAGCACATCAACCAACTGCTGGCCGGCCTGGACCCGGAAGACATCGCCCAGGTGGACGCGGTATCCGCCTCCATCCGCGAAGACATCTGCTCCCGCCCGGTACCGGCCGACATGCGCGCCCAGACCGTCGAGGCCTATGACGCCCTGATGTCCCGCTTTGACGCGCCGGTCCCGGTGGCGGTGCGTTCCTCCGCCACCGCCGAGGACCTGCCGGATGCCTCCTTCGCCGGACAGCAGGACACCTACCTCTGGCTGGAAGGCTTTGCCGCCGTCGGCGAACACATCCGCAGCTGCTGGGCATCGCTCTACACCTCGCGCGCCATCATCTACCGGCTGAAAAACAACATCCCGGACCAGGGCCTGTCGATGGCCGTCGTGGTGCAGAAGATGGTCAACGCCAGGGTCTCCGGCGTCGCCATGACCCTGGACCCGGCCAACGGCGACCGCTCCAAGATCACCATCGACGCGTCCTACGGCGTCGGCGAAATGGTGGTCTCGGGGCAGGTCACGCCGGACAACATCGTGCTGGACAAGGTCACGCTGGCCCCGGTCGCCGAACACCTGGGCGACAAGCACGCCGAACTGATCCCCGACGCAGCCGCGCGCACCCTGGTGGAGCGGGAGGTCGACGCCGAACGGCGGGCCCGACGCAGCCTGACCGACGACGAACTGCTCGCGGTGGCGCGGATGGCCAAGCGGGCGGAGAAACACTACAAGTGCCCGCAGGACATCGAGTGGGCGCTGGACAGGGACCTGCCCGACGGCGAAAACCTGCTGCTGCTGCAGTCGCGGCCGGAAACCGTGCACTCCTCCAAGAAGCCGGTCGCGGCGTCGTCCGCGGTATCGGGGGGCGGCGGATACGCCGCGGCCCTGGGTGCTGCGCCCGCGACGGCGGCGCCCGCCGGAGCCGGGAACGCAGGAGCCGGGAACGCAGGCACCGCCACCGGCGGCTTCAGCCTGGGCAGCATCACCGCCTCACTGCTGAAGCCCTCCGCCTGACCATTGCCCTGAACTGTTCCGCCTGTTCCACCGCAAGGCAGCAAGGCTCCAACAGCCCCACCGCAAGGAAGCAAGGCAACAAGGTTCCACCGTTCCACCGAACCGCCCACCGAAGGCTCAATGCAGAGCCGCCACCGAAAGGACCGCCATGTCTATGAAGTCCTTCCCGAAGCCCTCCGAACTGCCGGTGCCCGCCGGCGCCGAGGGCTGGGAGAAGATTTACCCGTATTACCTGGTGTTCCAGGACAAGCTCAAGGAACAGGAAGACGCCAAGTTCTGGTTCTGCGACAGCCAGCACTGGCCCACCGTCTACAAGCCGTTCGAGACCATCGGCGGCGAGTTCGCGGTCAAGTGCCTGGGCCAGTACAACGCCCGCCACCTGATGATCCCCAACGCCAACGGCATCGAGTTCCGGGTGCACCTGGGCTACCTGTACATGTCGCCGATCCCGGTGCCGGAGGACCAGATCGCCGCCCGGGTCCCGCATTTCGAGCAGCGCGTGGGCCACTACTTCCAAAACTGGGAGGAACTGCTCAAGCAGTGGCACGTGAAGGTCCGCGGCACTATCGACGAAATGGAAACCATCTCGTTCAAAAAGCTGCCGGACATGGTCCCGATGGAAGACATCACCACGGGCAAGGCCAAGGACGGCTCCGAGGTGCTGCTGGAGAACTACGACCGGCTGATCCAGCTGGCCTACCAGAACTGGCAGTACCACTTCGAGTTCCTGAACCTGGGCTACATCGCCTACCTGGACTTCTTCAACTTCTGCAAGGAAGTCTTCCCGAACATCCCCGACCAGTCGATCGCCACCATGGTGCAGGGCGTGGACATGGAACTCTTCCGCCCGGACGATGAGCTCAAGCACCTCGCCAAGCTGGCCGTGGAGCTGGGCCTGCAGTCCGCCTTCGGCAACACGGACGACGTCGATGCCACCTTGGCCGCGATCCGCGCCTCCGAGGGCGGCGACCGCTGGATCGCCCGCTATGAGGAAGCCAAGGACCCGTGGTTCAACTTCACCGTGGGCAACGGCTTTTATGGGCACGACAAGTACTGGAACGAACACCAGGAAATCCCGCTGGGCTACATCGCTGACTACATCCGCCGGCTGGACGAAGGCCAGCACATCATGCGCCCGGTCGAGGAGCTGGTGGCGGAGAAGGAACGGATCGTGGAGGAATACCGCGAACTGCTCGACGGCGAGACCCTGGCCGCGTTCGACGCCAAGCGCCAGCTGGCCGCCACCGCCTACCCGTACGTGGAAAACCACAACTTCTACATCGAGCACTGGACCATGGGCGTCTTCTGGCGCAAAATCCGCGAGCTTTCGCGGATGCTGCACGCCGAGGGCTTCTGGACCGAACCGGACGACCTGCTCTACCTGAACCGCAACGAGGTCCGCGACGCGCTCTTCGACCTGGTCACCGGCTGGGGCGTGGGCGCCGAACCGATCGGCCCCACCTACTGGCCGGAGGAAATCGAGCGCCGCCGCAAGATCGTGGACGCGCTGAAGACCGCGCGGCCGGCACCGGCACTCAACACCCCGCCGGCCTCGATCACCGAACCCTTCACCCGGATGCTCTGGGGCATCACCACCGAACAGGTCCAGCAGTGGCTGGGCGAGGGCGAAGAGGTGGAAGGCGGCGGACTGCGCGGCATGGCTGCGTCCCCCGGCGTCGTCGAGGGGTACGCGCGGGTGGTCCACGACTCCGACCAGCTCTCCGAAGTGCAGCAGGATGAAATCCTGGTGGCCACCGTGACCGCGCCGAGCTGGGGGCCGATCTTCGGCAAGATCAAGGCCACCGTTACGGACATCGGCGGCATGATGAGCCACGCCGCGATTGTCTGTCGCGAGTACGGACTGCCGGCGGTGACCGGCACCGGCTCGGCCTCCACCACCATCAAGACCGGCCAGCGGCTGCGGGTGGACGGGACCAAGGGCACCGTGCAGATCCTGGACGTTGAGGAAGCCGCCGAACCGGCCGTCGCCGGGCCGGGAGCACACAGCCACACCTGAGTTTCCGGCAGCACTGCAGCCGACTCAAGCACACCAAGTGCCGGGCCGGGAAAAGCCCGCACCCCCAGCGGGTCCCGGCCCGGCACACCGAACATGAAAGCGTGACGATGACACAGCCTCCCCCCGACGCCACGGCCGGCCAAGGCTTCCCGAACCCCGACCAGGGGCCCGGCACCCGGACCGTGCTGGTCACCGGAGCCGCCGGAGGGCTGGGCCGCGCCTTCGCCCTGGGCTTCGCGGCCCGCGGGTACCGGGTGGCAGCGGCCGACACCAACCTGGCCGGTGCCGAAAAGACTGCCGCACTGGTCCGCGAAACCGGTGCGGAGGCCGAGGCCTTCGAAGCCGACGTCACCGACGTGGCCTCCACCGAGGCCCTCGCCCGGCGGTGCGCCGACTTCGGGCAGGGGAGCATCGACGTCGTCCTTAACAACGCCGCCATCTATGCCACGGTGACCCGCACCCCGTTCGAGGAGATCGACCCGGCCGAATGGGACCTGGTCATGAACGTGAACCTCAAGGGCCCCTGGCTGGTGACCCGAGCCGCCAGCCCCTACCTGCCCGACGGCGCCCGCGTCATCAACCTTTCCTCCGCCACCATCTACTCCGGCTCGGAGCAGTGGCTGCACTACGTGGCCTCGAAGGGCGGCGTGGTGTCGATGACCCGGGTGCTGGCCAAGGAACTGGGCCGGCGCAACATCACCGTCAACGCCATCGCGCCGGGCTTCACGCTCACCGAGGCCAGCTACGGGCTGATGGAGAACGCCGAGAACTACGGCGTGGACCGCGGCGCGCTCAAACGCGCCAGCCAGCCCGAGGACATCGTGGGCGCGGCGCTCTTCCTGGCCGGGCCGGACAGTTCCTACATCACCGGACAAACCATGGTGGTCGACGGCGGCCGCCAGTTCATCTGAACCACTGCAACCCAAGGAGAACCATGCCTACGGTACATTTCACCGACGCTGAAGGCGCCGTCCGCGACGTCGAAGGCAACCCCGGCGACTCGGTCATGGAAACCGCGGTGCGCAACGGCGTGCCGGGCATCGTCGCCGAATGCGGCGGCTCGCTGTCCTGCGCCACCTGCCACGTCTTCGTCCGCGAGGACACCATGGACCAGCTTCCGGAGATGGAAGACATGGAAGACGAAATGCTCTACGGAACGGCGGTGGACCGCCAGGAAAATTCCCGCCTGTCCTGCCAGCTCAAGCTCGCCGAGGGCCAGGACGTGTACGTCACCACCCCGGAAACGCAGATCTGATCATGGAAACCACCACCACCACGACGTCGGCGGCCCCCGCCCGGGCGGCGGACGGTGCCGTGCAAACCGGGCTGCTGATCATCGGCGCGAGCCAGTCGGGAGTCCAGCTGGCCGTTTCGCTGCGGGCGCTCGGCTTCACGGAGCACATCACGCTGCTGGGCGAGGAAAACCACCGGCCCTACCAGCGCCCGGCCCTGTCCAAGGAGTTCCTGCAGGGCACGGTGGAGAGCGAATCGCTGATCTTCCGGTCGAACCAGTACTGGGCGGACCACAACGTGGCCCTGGTCAAGGGCGAGCGGATTGAGCGGATCGAGAAGGAAGCGGACGGCTCCGGGGTGGCGCACGCGGTCTCCGGGGCGCAGTTCCCGTTCCGCCGGCTGGCCCTGACCGTGGGCGCCCGGGCCCGCAAGCTCCAGGTGCCCGGTGCGGATCTGGACGGCGTGGTCTACCTGCGCAACGCCGACGACGCCCTGGCGCTAAAGGCCCAATTGGAGGGCGTGCGGGACGCGGTGGTGATCGGCGGCGGCTTCATCGGACTGGAGGCTGCATCCAGCCTGCACAAGATGGGCAAGAACGTCACCGTGCTTGAGTACGGGCCGCGGCTGATCGGCCGGGCCGTGGGCGAAGAAACCAGCGACTACTTCCTGACCGCGCACCGTGAACGCGGCCTCGACATCCGGCTGAACTCCCGCATCCGGGAACTGGTGCCGGCGGACGGCGGGGGCAGGGTGGGCGGCGTCGGACTCGAAGACGGCACCGTCGTCGCCGCCCAGCTGGTGCTGGTCGGCATCGGAGTCGTGCCCAACACCGAGCTGGCCGAGCAGTTGGGCCTGGAGGTGGACAACGGCATCGTGGTGGACCGGCACGCGCTGGCCTCCGACGGAACCACGGTGGCGGTGGGCGACGTGGCTAACATGCCCAATCCGCTGCCCGGCTCCCCGGAGGGCGAGCGGATCCGGCTGGAAAGCGTGAACAACGCGATCGAACACGCCAAGGTCGCCGCCTATTCGCTGATGGGCCGGCGGGAGGACTACGCCGGGATCCCGTGGTTCTGGTCGAACCAGGCGGACCTGAAGCTGCAGATCGCCGGCCTGACGCTGGGCTACGACCGGACCGTTGTCCGCCGCGACGACGAGCGTGGCAAGTTCTCCGTCCTCTACTACCGCGACGGCCGGATCATCGCCGCCGACTGCGTGAACGCCCCGCTGGACTTCATGGCGGTCAAGAACGCCCTGGCCAAGGGCCAGAACATTCCCGCGGACGCGGCAGCCGACCCCGCCGTCGTCCTCAAGACCATTGCGACGGACGACTGACTGCCCGCCGTGCGGCTGCACGACAAGGAGACCCACCCCATGAGCACCCCCGAGACACAGACCCCGGAGGCCAAGGGCCAAACCCCGGCATGGGCTGCCGGCGGCCAGCCAGACCCCGCCGAGGATCCGCGCGCCGCCGCCTTCGCGGCCGCCCACCCCGTGCGGCCGCTGCCGGCCACGGGCGACATCGACACCACGCCCATCGCCACCACCCCGGCGGCCGCCGCCGACCTGGACCCGATCTGGCAGGCCGTGGTGCCGGAGACACGCACCCGCGCCAACGACATCCACCTGCCGATTTCGCTGGCCTTCGCCGAGCGGCTGTGCCGGGCGTACCCGCAAGCCGACGCGGAACTGGTCCGGGTAGCCGTCCTGCTGCACGACACCGGCTGGGCGCACGTGGACGAGGAACGGATCCTCTCCGAGGGGTTCACCGGCGACTGGCGCAAGGCGGCCATCCGCTTCGAGCACGAGGCCGAGGGCTGCAAGGTGGCACGCACGGTGCTGCCCGGCCTCGGGTATTCGGAGGAGTTCGTCGACCGCGTCTGCGAGATCATCGACGGCCATGACACCCGCCATGTGCCGTACTCGCTGGAGGACGCCCTGGTCCGGGACGCCGACCGGCTGTGGCGGTTCGACCACGCCGGCATCGCGGTGGCCGCCTCCTGGTTCGGCATGACGCCGGCCGTCTACACCGACCGGCTCGGCGCCGAAATCATTCCGGAACTGATCACCGAGGCCGCCCTTGCCATGGGAACGGCCGACCTGGAACGTTCCAGGGCCCTGCTGAAGACAGGAGTCATCCGATGACCACCACCCCCGGCACCACCACCCCTGCACCTGGGGGAGCGCCGGCGTCGTCCGCCCCGCCCGCCCTCGCCGCGCGCGCAGCGTTGCACCTGCCCTACACCCACGTCGACGACGTCTTCATCGACGGCGCCTGGGTTCCCGCCCGCGGCACCGGGCGCAATCCGGTGACCGACCCGGCCACCGGCGACGTCTGGGGGTCGGTGCCGGACGGTACCCCCGAAGACGTGGACGCCGCCGTGGCCGCGGCGCGGCGGGCCTTCGACTCCGGCCCGTGGCCGACGCTGGCGCCGTCCGAACGCGCGGCGTATTTGCTGCGGATTGCGGACGAAGTCGAGAAACGGTCCGAGGAGCTCTCGCTGACCAACACCCGCGAAAACGGTTCGCCGGTCTCCGAGTCGTCCCGGGCCGCCGGCAATGCCGCAGGAATCTTCCGATACTTCGCCACCCTGGCCGGCTATCTCGAACACGAAGACGTGCGCCCGTTCCCGCACGGCGGCGGCGAATCCGTGGTGCGCCGGGATCCGGTGGGGGTGTGCGGGCTGATCGCGCCGTGGAACTTCCCGATCAACCTCATGGTGATCAAGCTGGCGCCGGCGCTGCTGGCCGGCTGCACCGTGGTGATGAAACCGGCCTCGCCCACGCCGCTGTCCTTCCGCCTCATCGTCGACGCCGTGGCCGCCGCCGGAGTGCCGGCCGGCGTGGTCAATCTGGTCACCGGGTCGGGCAGGCTCGGCGACACCCTGGTCAAGCATCCCGGCGTGGACAAGGTCGCCTTCACCGGTTCCACCCCGGTGGGACGCAAAATCGCCGCCGCCTGCGGCGAGCTGCTGCGCCCCGTCACGCTGGAACTCGGCGGCAAGTCCAGCGCGGTGGTGCTCGAGGACGCCGACCTGGACGAGATGTCGAAGGTGCTGATCCGCTCCAGCATGCGCAACACGGGCCAGACCTGCTACATCTCCAGCCGCATCCTCGCCCCGGCCGCGCGCTATGACGAGGTGGTGGACATGGTGACGGCGACTATCGCCGCCGGGGTCCAGGGCGACCCGCTGGACCCGGCCACCGACTTCGGCCCGTCGGCCACCGAGTCGCAGTACCGGACAGTGCTCGACCATCTGGAGGCGGCCAGGGCCGAGGGGGCCCGGGCCACCACCGGCGGGCGGGCCGCGCGGCTCGGCGGCGGGCTCGAGGGCGGATACTTCGTGGAGCCCACGGTGTTCGCCGACGTGACACCGGATATGCGCATCGCCCGCGAGGAGGTCTTCGGGCCGGCCCTGGCCGTGTTGAAATACACGGACCTGGACGAAGCCGTGGCGCTGGCGAACAACACCGGGTTCGGGCTGGGCGGACTCGTGTTCGGCCAGGACCAGGACGCGGCGCTCGCCGTGGCCGATCGCATGGACACCGGCTCGGTGGGCATCAATTTCTTCGCTTCCAACCACTCGGCCCCGTTCGGCGGCAGGCACGACTCGGGCCTCGGCACCGAGTACGGGATAGAAGGACTCAACGCCTACGTCAGCTACAAGTCCATCCACCGTCGCTAGCCCTGGGCGGCCGTCGCCTGGCCCGTCCCGCCGTCGTTAGGTTTGTCCGGCCAGCAGCCGGGCGTAGAGGTTCAGGTGGTCAGCCGTCATGCGTGCCGCGCTGAAGCGATCCTCGGCGGCCGCCCGGCAGGCGCGGCGGTCCAGCGCGGCGGCCTGGGGCAGGAACCTGGCCAGTTCCCGATGGTCCTCGGCCAGATGCCCGGTGGCGCCGGGCTCGACGATTTCCCGGGCGGCTCCCCGCGGCGTGGCGACCACGGGGGTCCCGGCGGCCAAAGCCTCGATCATGACGAGGCCGAAAGGCTCGGCCCACTGGAGCGGGTTCAACAGGGCGACCGCCTCGCCCAGCAACCGGTATTTGTCGCCGCCGGCGACTTCGCCGAGGAACTCCTCATCCGGCCCGAGCATGGGTTCGATGACGTCGTGGAAGTACCGCAGTTCCTCGGGCTCGCGCATCTTGGCGGCGATCTTCAACGGCATCCCCGCCATGCGGGAAATCCCGATGGCCTCGGCCACTCCCTTGTCCGGACACATCCGGCCCAGGAAACAGGCGTACCCGCCCCCGCCCGCGCCCACCGGGATGGCGGCGGTATCGATCCCGTGGTGAATGACGGCGGAGACGTCGAGGCCGGTACCGGCCACCTGCTGGTGAGAGATGGCGACGAGGGCGACGTGTCGTTCCGCGGCGCGGTAGATACCGGTCAGCTGCGCGGTCAGCCCGGTGTGGATCGTCATGACCCCCGGCACCGAACCCGGCCGGTCCCGGTAGAACGGCCCCGTCAGGGTGTGGTCGTGGATCAGGTCGACGCCGTGGAGCCCCTCGTAGGCGCGGATGATGTGGTGGAGCTCCGACCAGTTGGTCCCGATGGCCTCCGGATCGGACGGCTGCGTGCCCGGCACCAGGGGAACGGGGCATGTGCTGTCGGCGGCGGCGGCCAGCACCACGTCGTGTCCTGCGTCCACGAAGCCGCGGGCGAGGTTGTCAACGACCTCTTCGATACCGCCGTAGCCGCCCGGCGGAACCGGAAACCACGGTGGGGCGATCAGCCCGATACGCATCGTCGGCCTTTTCTCCCGGAGGGGCTCCAGCGTACGACAGCGCAGCCGGGGTTGGCGAGGCGCGCAGGTTCGACGCCTGTGGTCCGGCGGAGCGGCGGCCGGTCACCGGCGGCGGGCGGCGTGGGCCGCAAGGGTCGGCCAAGCAGGGCATCGAGGCGGCTCATCTGTCCCCGGCGGAGCTTTCAGACCCTTCCGTTTCCCGGCCGCTGAGCACCAGCAGCTCCGCCAGCGGCGACCGCGCGCCGTGACGCACCCTCACCTCGGGAGCCAGGCCCTCCACCGTAAAAGTTTTCCCGGTGGCGGCCAGGGACACCCGGGATTTCCCGAGCAGCAGGTTGTCCGCGCGGAACGAGCCGAAGTCTGCCGGAATCTCAGGAGCGAGCCACAGCTCATCCGCCGGGAGATAAGGATCCAGGCGCAGGAGCATGCGCATCAGATGGACCGGCGAGGCGGCGGCCCAGGCTTGCGGCGAGCAGGACGTGGGGTAGGGCACGGGCACGTCGTATTCGCTCCGGTCGAAACCGCAGAACAGTTCGGGCAACCGTCCGTCGAAGTGAACGGCGGCATCAAAGAGCCCTCCCGCCACCCTCCGGGCCTCCTCGACAAACCCGTAGCGCATCAACCCGCTGGCGACCAAGGTGCTGTCATGGGGCCACACGGAGCCGTTGTGGTAGCTGACCGGGTTGTAGGCGCCCATGTCCGATGCCAGCGTCCGGATCCCCCAGCCCGTGAACATCTCGGGGGACATGAGCCGGGCGGCCACTTGCGGTGCCTTGTCGTCATCGACGATGCCCGACCACAGACAATGCCCCATGTTGGAAGTGCAGGCGTCCACCGGCCGCTTTTTTCCGTCCAGGGCCACGGCGTAGTACCCCAGGTCGGGAAGCCAGAAGCGCTCGTTGAACTCCTCCTTCAGCCTTGCCGCGCGGCGCCCCCACTCGGCGGCAAGGTCCTGATCACCGGCCGCGGCGGCCAGCAGGCCGCGGCCGATGTAGGCGCTGTAGACATACCCCTGAACCTCGCACAGGGCGATCGGCGGCTCTGCCAGCCGCCCGTCGGCGAAGTTAATGCCGTCCCAGGAATCTTTCCAGCCCTGGTTGAGCAGGCCGTGGGGAACAGCCCGGTTGTACTCCACAAAGCCGTCACCGTCCCGATCCCCGAAGTTTCGGATCCAGTCCAGCGCACGGTCCGCGTGCGGCAGCAGCGACTGCAGGACGTCCCGCTCCATGCCCCAGCGGTTCAACTCCGACATCAGGACGACGAAGAGGGGAGTCGCGTCCGCCGTCCCGTAGTACGCCGCGTGGTCGCCCAAAACTACTCCGGCCGCCACTCCCAGGCGCACCTCGTGGAGAATCCGGCCGGGCTCCTCCTCTGTATCGGGATTGAATGCGGTGCCCTGCCGGGCGGCGAGCGTCTGCAGCGTCCCGCGTGCCAGCGAGGGGTCCACGGGCAACGCCATGTAGGCGGACAGGAGCGAGTCCCGGCCAAAGAGCGCCATGAACCAGGGGGCACCGGCGGCAACCACGGCGCGTCCCGGATGGGCGGGGTCGAAGATCCGCAGCGCACCGAGGTCCTCGTGGCTTCGCCGCAGCACCGCTTCAATGTCGGTGTTGGCAATGTCCAGCTGCGGCGTTGATTCCCCCCAGGCCCGGTGGCGGCGTGCCGCTTCCAAGTCGGCGACGGAGCCGGTGGCGACGAACGGCTCGGCGGGCCGGTCCTGTTCCACCAGCGGAGTGACGATGACGCTCGTGGTCCACTTCCCGCGCGCCGGAATGATTGCCTCGAAGTGAAGGACGTCCTCGTTCACCGCTGCGCCGCGCCCGTGCACGAGGATGCCGCGCCGGCGGCCGCGGCGTACTACTTCGAGCTGGAGTTCATCACCGTGGGCCTGCCGGACCAGCTGGACCGCAGGCGCCGCCCGCCCGCCTTTCACGTCAAAGAGGTCGGCAAAGTCGGCTTCCACCCGCAACTCCAGGACGCACTCCGCCGGCAGGGCCGAGTGATTGGTCACCACCAGGTCCTCGCGCAGGCCGGCCCCGACGAGGCGTTCGCGTTCGACCACCAACTGGGAGTCGGCCAGGCCGTCCGCTCGGCGGGCCCGCCCGACGAAGAGCGCACGGTACGGCTCCAACACGCGGGACAACAGGGGTTCGAGGGGAAGCCCGTTGACGGTCAGGCACCAGCCGGACAAGATCCGGGTGTCCTGGTAGAAGGCGCCCTGCGTCAGGCCGGGAAACATGTCGCCTCCCGCCGAGGAAATGCAGAAGGACGAACCCTCCACCACCGTCACCGCTCCGCCGGCGCTCATCGGCCCGGCCGCGGTATCGGCATTCCAGCCGCCGTCGGACTGCGCCTGCCCCGGCGCGGCGCCTTCTTGTTGAGCGGATGCAGGGGCGATCGATTGCTTTTCCACAGTTGACTCTCTTGAACTGCGCAGCGGAACCCTGATGCTGAAACCGGCCGTTGAGGGAGGCTGCTTCGGCGGCTTGCCTCAGCGGTTTCTCTTTATTTGATGTTCTGGCGGATTAGTACGTCAAGATGGCGGCGCCATAATTCCGGTTCGTCCTGCCTTTTGCCCGGGCACGGTGCGCGCCCCGCCGTCATACCGCACCCGGCGATCCGTGCTCCGGGCGTGCAATGAACCCCGTAACCTGTTGTGCTGGTGGGGGAGGTTGGTAGATGAAGAATTGGTTGCTCCTCGCGGGAGCGATTGTTTGCGAGGTGGCGGCGTCCCTGTCGTTGAAGGCTGCGTTGGATTCGCCGGGAATGTACGCGGTGGTGGTCGCCGGCTACGTCACGTCGTTTGCGCTCCTCGCCGCCGTCCTGCGTGCGGGAGTGCCCGTCGGGGTTGCCTACGGGATATGGGGTGCGCTCGGCGTCGCCCTCACGGCCGTCCTGGCGGCAGTGTTGTACCAGGAACCGTTAACGGCCTTGATGGTTGCCGGCATGGCGCTCGCCGTCGCCGGGGTGGTGCTCGTGCAATGGGGCGGGCACCGGGCTTCGTCGCGCCGGGCAGAGCGGGCGCGTACCTAATGGCCTGGGTCTTCCTCGCGGTCGCGATCGTCCTGGAGGTAGCCGCCACGCTCTCGCTGCGGGCCAGCATCGACGGGCACAAAGCCTGGCTGGTGGCCGTCGTGTCGGGCTACCTCGTAGCCTTTACCTGCCTGTCCTTCGCCCTGCGTCAGGGGCTGGGAATCGGGATTGCCTACGGCATCTGGACTGCCTGCGGCGTGGCCCTGACGGCGCTGGCCGGAAAGTTCCTCTTCGACGAACCGCTGACCAAGCTGATGGCGGCCGGAATCGTCTGCATCGCGGCCGGCGTGCTGCTGATCGAACTGGGCACGCCGTGACGCCCTCCGCCACAGGGCTGCGAACGCGCCCGGTTGACCGCGTGGGCGGGTGGCCCGGACGCAGCTAAAGTTGAGGGATGCCATCCTTCCGCGCCCAGTTGGAGATCACCGGACTGCGGCCCGGCAACCCTCCGGAAGCGGTGATGGACGCCGCAACGGCAGCTGTGGGTTCCGCCCACGTGGTGGAAGCACACCAGTTGGACGTGGTGGCCGGCGTCCCGCGGATCACCGTCCGCTTCACAGTGGACGCCAACGCTTATGCCGTTGAGAACCGCCAGGCGTTGCAGACCGGCGCCAACATGCGCCACGCGGTTGAAGAAGTCGCCGGTACCGCCGGACTGGCCGTGCTGCGGCGCTCGCGCGGCAAGTGGGCTCCGGTCCGCTAAGGAGGAGATGCGCCCTCGGGGTTAATCCAATGGCTCGCCCCGGCGGATGGCGAGGCGCTCGGCATGCCCCACCTGGAATCGGCGGGACATGCCGCACACGAGCACGAAGAACAGGCCGAAGCCGGCCGCCATCGCCACCGGCGGGGACGGTGAATCGCCCAGGAAACGGTCGTAGAGCAGCCAGCCCAAACCCCAGCAGACTGCCAGCACCACCGCCATCCGGCCGCGGCCGGTCATGGCTGCCACGGCCGCGGCAAAGGACACGGCCGCCACCGCCAGCACGGCCCAGGCCGCGGCGCCCCAGCCGAACAAGTCGGCGCCGCGACCGGTCAGCCAATCCGCGGCATGGACCGCCGCTGCGAGCAGCATCCACCCGGTGAAGAGACCGATCGGAGCATCCGCCAAGAGGGCTTCCACCGGTTCCCGGCCGGGGTGGCGGGTCAGTCCGTAGACCGCCCAGCCCAGGGATGCCAGCACCAACAGGGTAAGGGCCAGCGTCAGCCCCGCCTGTCCGGCCCGCGCTGCCACGACGCTGCCCGCGGTCAGCAGCATCGCCGCCGCGACCGGCCATCCGGTGGAGCGCTGCCGTGCCGACTCGCGCACGGCCGGCCACCACTGGAAGATCGTGTAGCCGAAGAGGCCCAGGTAAATCAGCGACCAGATCTCGGCTGCCCGGGCGTCCAGCGACAGCAGGGTCCGGTCGGGGGAGGGAAGCCCACCGCCCGCATCATGGATCGGAGTGCCGCCGAGCAGGCCCACGCTGCTGGCTCCTGCCAGCAGGCACGCGACCAAAGCGACGGTCACCGCGCACTGGCGTGCCAGGTCGGCGGCCAGCAGGGATCGAAGCCGGCGGACCGGGGGCAGCGCGGTAGCCATCAAGGGTTCCATGGAAGGCGCAGTTTTCACTCTGCTCCCAGGTCGGCGGAAGGGGATGCGGCGGGACGCGGGATGACGGCGTCGGCAGCGCCATTGGCACGCAGGTAGGCCCGCCGGCGGAAGCCGATCACGGCCGTGATCACCGAAGCCACCAGGACGCCCACCACCGTCCCGATCAGGATGTTGACCCAAAACGGGAAGGTGGACACCGTGCCCGCGACGTAGCCCAGCCCGATCATCCACGCGGCCCACAGCACCGATCCGGCGGCGGAGGCGAGCAGGAACGGCTTGAACGGCACATCCGCCAGCCCGGAGGCCGCAACCGAGGCCGTCCGGCCGCCCGGGATGAAACGGGCCGCCACCACCGCGGCGTAGGTGGAGGATTCACCCGCTTTGCTCAGGGCCAGCGTCACCCCTCGGTCGATCATCCGGCCCCAGCTGTAACGGTTAAGCCAAGCGTTGACGCCGCGCTGAAACAGCAGGAAAAGCAGGAGGTCGCCGAGCCAACTGCCCAGCACCGCGGCCAGGATAACCAGCGGCAGGATCAGTTCACCGTTGGCCAGCAGAGTGCCGCCGCCGATCACCATCACTTCCGACGGAGATGCCGGCATCGCGGCGTCGAGAATAACCAGCAGCAGCGTCATGGGGTAATACACCCACTGCAGCGGCCCCTCGGGAATCTCCATTGGCCCAATCTATCGGGAATACAGGCTCGGTGGCAGACTGGAAAAGATGGAAATCCGCATCCTTGAAGGCGACATCACCCAGCGTCAGGTGGACGCCATAGTGAACGCCGCCAATTCCAGCCTGCTCGGCGGCGGGGGAGTGGACGGGGCCATCCACGCCGCCGCGGGACCGCAACTGCTGGAAGCCTGCCGCCTGCTGCGCGCCACCGAACTGCCGGACGGGCTGCCGCCGGGCCACGCGGCGGCCACCGAGGGCTACTTCCTGCCGGCCAAGTGGGTGATCCATACCGTGGGGCCAAACCGCCGTGCCGGCCAGACCGACCCGGAGCTGCTGGCCAGTTGCTTTCGGGAATCCCTCCGCGTGGCCGACGGGTTGCGGGCCGAGACGCTGGCGTTCCCGGCGATCGGTGCCGGCGTCTACGGCTGGGATGCGGAGACGGTCGCCCGCCGCGGCATCGGCGAGGTTCTCAAGTACGACGGCGGCGGGATCCGGGTGGTCGAATTTGTCCTGTTTTCGGCGGGGCTGGCGGAGACCTTCCGCCGCGTCCACGCGGAACTGGGCGGTTAGCCCTTATCCCGGAGGCCGTAGTAGCGGCGCAGCCACAGCGAGAGACCGTCCAGGCCCGGGAAGAGCACCCGTTCGGTGACATTGGCCTGGTCAAGGTGGTCCCGGATGCGCCACTTGAGTGTCGCCGGGATGATGATCTTGCGGTAGATCCCGGGATGGCGCCCCAGCCACTCGTCCAGGCCCGCCGATGAGTCCGACATGGTGGAAAAGATCGCCGCCTGGTTCACGATCCGCTCGTCCAGCGACGGCGGTTCGAAGAACAAGGGCACGCTCCGCCCGTCCGCGTCAGTGAAACGGTCGAACTCGTCCAGGGTGAAGGCGGCACGGGAGAGAACGCCGGTGGTGAACAGGCCGCCGCCCAGTGACTCGACCGCGGCGCGCAGTTCCTCGGGCAGCGTGCGGTGGGCGGCCGCATAGTCGACGCACCAGACGGCACCGTCCTCGTCGTACCTGCTCGTGTCCCGGGTGGCGAAGTGCAGCGCCACGTAGGGCGAGTGCGACCAGTCCAGCAGCCGGGTCGGCAGGCCATGGTGCTGGGCGACGCTCAGCCAATTCCAGTCCGAGTCCCCCGGTGAGGTGTCCCGGTGGGCGTACTTGCGGAAGTTGCGTAGGATGTGCCGTTCCACATCCGTCTCCTGCTGCCCGCGCAGCCGGACCAGCCCGGTGGAAAGATCCCGGGCGGCGGAGGTGTGGCCGCGGTAGGCGACCGTCGGCCTGAACTTCCCCTGCGAGGATTGCCAGCGGCTCTCGGTCAGGGTGGCGATTAGGCCAAACAGGTCGTCGCCGTCCGGGTGGACGACGGACTCCTGCCCGCCTCCCGCGGGGGCAGGGCCGTTTTCGGCCACGCCTCGCGCGGGGTGGCCGTTTTCAGCCATCAGGACGGTCCGCGCTCGATGGCCTGCTGCACCGCCGAAGCGATGCCGCCGGCGAACGGCTCCCCGTGGCCCGGGAGGGCGATTCGTGCCTCCGTCTGCGCCAAGGCCTGGAGCGACTGGAGTGCTTGCCGAGTGTCCGCGGTGGCGGCGGCAGCTACTATGTGCGGTCCGCGGGCGCCGGTATACGGGTCGAGGGTGACCAGCGCGTCGCCGGTGATCAAGGCCCCGCGCCCTGGAAAGTGCAAGGCGCAGTGCCCGGCAGTGTGTCCGGGAGTGGGCACCACCATCGGTGCGCCGGGCAGCGTTGCGGCGGCACCGTCGTCGAGCGTCCGCAGGTCCGTGACACCCTTGACCATGAGCGCGCCGGCTGCCGTCATCCGGCTCAGGATGGGTATGCACCGGGGGTACTTGACGGGATAGATGAGGCGGTTTTTCTCGTGCTTGTACCGGTACGGATGGGCGGCGATGTAGTAGTCGCCGGGGTGGCAGTACACCGGGACGTCGAGGTCGTGCTGCAACCGGGCGGCAAACCCCACATGATCGAAATGGGCGTGCGTCAATACCAGGGCACTGATGTCGCGGGGCGAACGGCCCAGCTCCCGGATGGCTGCCACGGTCATCTTCCACATGGCCGGCAGTCCGGCGTCGACCAGCATGATCCTGTCGCCGTCCTCGACGATGTAGAGGTTCACATCGGCATGGCCGACGCGGTGGATGTTTTCGGCGACGTTGCGTTGAAACATATCTGCCTTTCGGAGTCAGGGCATCCCCGCGGCGCTGCCGGCCGCGGGGATGCGTGGCGTGCTATTCCTTGCGCAGCTTGTCCTGGACCGCCCCGGCAGTCTTCTCGACCAGGTTGGGAAGCTCCGTGGTCCCGTAAAAGCGTGCGTCCGGGTGGGTCGGCTTCGGCATCGGGGCGGCAGTGGTGGGGCCGTCGTGGTAGGTGAACTCGCCCTTGCCGTCGGGGGAAGCCCCGCTCGCCCAGGAACCTTGTGCCGCGGCAGCCCCGTCGGAGAAGTTCTGGTACTGGTAGGCCACGTCCCGGTTCTCTTTGGACAGCGGGAAGTTGCTCGGCACCGGCAGGGTTTCGGACCCCTCTTCCTGGAGTTCCCGTGCCGCGGCGATCCACTGGTTCTGGTGCATGGTGTCCCGGGCGAGCAGGAAGGAGAGCATATCGCGCACGCCGTGGTCGTCCGTCATGTGGTAGAGCCGGGCTACCTGCAGCCGGCCCTGCATCTCGGCGTTCGCGTTGGAGGTGAAGTCTGCGAGCAAGTTGCCGCTGGCGGTAATGTAGCTTCCCGACCAGGGGTTTCCGTTGCTGTCAACCGGGCGGGCGCCCGCCCCTGCGACGATGGCCTGCTGGACATCGGTTCCGCCCACCACCGCGGCGATCGTCGGATCAGATTGGACTGCTTCGTCGGTGATGCCGAGCGGGGCTTTCTCCAGCAGCTGCGCAATCATCTTGGCCAGCATCTCCACGTGGCCGAACTCCTCCGCGGCAATGCCGAAGAGCAGGTCCTTGTACTTGCCGGGGATGTGGATGTTCCACGCCTGAAAGCTGTACTGCATGGCGACCGTGATCTCGCCGTACTGACCGCCCAGGACCTCCTGAAGTTTTCGGGCGTAGACGGCGTCCGGCTGGTTTGGTTCGGCTTTGTATTGGAGCTCTTGTTTATGGAAGAACATCTGCGGCAACCTCCGCGAAAATGGGCTCGCCGTCGCTACTGCCAACTCATCTGTCCGGGCTGGCCACGTGCGGGCCGGATGCCTTCCACGCTAGGCACGCTGAATTTAATAAGCAACCTTAGTGACCGGCAGCGGGGTGCCCGGACTTCGATTGAAGCCAGTCCTTCGGCAGCAGGCGGGTCAGGGCGGCGAAGCGTGGATTTTCGTAGTCCCCTGCGGCACAATTGCCGCAGGCACACCGCCCAGATCCACTCCGACGACGGCGAGAGGTGTTCCGTATGCGCCAGGCAGGTTTGGCCGTCGCCCACGGCGTGTTCAACGTGGCCTTCGGGGTGTGGCCGCTGCTGCACTACCGCAGCTTCGAAGCGGTGACCGGGCCGAAAGCGGAGCCTTGGCTGGTCAAGACTGTCGGCGGCCTGATGATTGCGGCGGGCCATGCGCAGATCAGGGGCGCCGGGACTTCCGACGGCACAGCCGCTGCCCGGCGGATCGGCATGGGGGCGGCTGCCACCTTTGCGGCCGTCGACATCCTCACCGCGGTGCCCGGACGGATCAGTAGGATCTATCTTCTCGACGCCGTGGTCGAGGCCTGCTGGCTGGTCGCCTGGGCGCGGCGCCCGGTCTAAGGGCGTCGCCGCTTGCGGGTTCCGCGGAGCCCGGCGCGCGGGTGCCGCCGCTTCCGCGTCCTTCGGTAACCGGCCACCGCCAGGCCTGCCAGTCCGCCGGCCATCACACGGGCGCGTCCCGAACGCCAGTTCCCGCTGACTTTGTTCGACGGCGGATCCGGGGCGAAAACAGTCCCCGCCGATGGCGCGACGCCCTGTCCCCGAAGTGCCAGGGTGTCCATGAGCGGCCCCGATACGCGGTCGTGCAGGCCCGGGAACCAGCGCTGGAACGGAATGAATCCGTGCTGGAGCCGGCCCACCACCACCTGGCGGCGGGGCTTTGAGGCCATCCGGGCGATGACACTGGCCACCCGGTACGGGCTGACGACCGGAGGGAGGGGGTGGATGCTGCGGCCGGTGTAGTTGGCCGCGTGCTGGAAGATCGGAGTGTCGACGGTGGCGGGCAGGACGGTGCAAACGTGGATGTCCTTCTCGTCGAGCAGTTCCTGTCGCAGCGCGTTGGCCAGCCCCAGCAGCCCGGCATTGCCGGCCACATACGCGGACACGTAGGGCGTGCTGATCTTGGAGTAGACCGAGCCGACGAGGATCAGGACTCCACGCCGCTGCCGTCGGAATTGCGGCAGCACGGCCCGAATGCTGTCGGCCTGGCTTAGCAGGTTCGTCTCGACTATCTTCCGGAACACGTCGGCCGGTGTTTGTTCGAACGTGCCGTAGCCATAAACGGACGCAGCCCCGATCCACACGTCGATCCGCCCGAACCGGTCCAGCGCAGCTTGAACCAGCCTCTCGGAGCCGCCCTCATCCGTGATGTCGGTGGGCACCGCGATGGCCTGTGCCCCCAGCCTTGAGCACTCGGTTGCCGCCTCGTCGAGGCTGGAGGCGCTGCGCGCCGCCAGCACCAGGGCAGCTCCGCGCTTGGCAAGGATCCGGGCTGTCGCCCTGCCGATTCCGCTGGAGGCTCCGGTGATCACGGTGACCGGGCCGGTGGTCTGATCGGTGGACCGGCCGGTTGCCCGGCTACGGGGTGATTGCTCTGCCAATGCTTCTCCTCGCCTGGCCCTCTGGCGGACGTGGCATCAGCGTAGACCGCTACCCCGGGCCTGGCTAGGCGGCGGAGGGGGCAACCACGGCCGCCGGGCTTTCCAGCACTCTGCCGGGCCGGGACCGCCGGCCGGCAGGAGTTGCCGCACCTGGCTATATCCGCAGCATAGGCAGCGGATTATCCGCAGGAAAGGCAGCCGAATTCGGCTGAGACTGGCTGCGGGGGCTTAACTAGTAAGCAAGCTTATTGTAGAGTGTTTTGATCAGGGTCCATATCGAACGGCGTCGGGGCACGCACCTGCCAAGGCGTCAGAGGGGAAGATCGCCATGGCAAGAGAAGGCAACGTCCAGGCCCGAAGCACCGGACGGACCCCGCTCCAGACGGCGGCAATGGTCTTCGGTGCCGTTTTTCTGTTGATCGGGCTCTTGGGCTTCATTCCGGGAATCACCTCAAACTATGACCAGATGTCATTCGCGGGACACCAGTCCGAAGCCATGCTGATGGGCGTGTTCCAAGTTTCGATTCTGCACAACATCGTCCACCTCCTGTACGGCGTGGCAGCATTCGCGCTCGCGAGGACTGTGTCCGGTGCCCGGAACTTCATGATCTGGGGCGGCGCGGTCTATCTGGTCCTCTGGCTGTACGGCCTGTTTATTGACCAGCAGAGCGCAGCCAACTTCGTGCCGCTGAACACCGCAGACAACTGGCTGCATTTCGTCCTGGGCGTGGTCATGATCGCCCTGGGCCTGCTGCTCGACCGCCGGCGGGACACCAGCGCGCGCGGAACCGCTGCCGGCCGGGCCTGAAGCGGCCGAATCCCGTAGTAGTCCGCCAGGCCCGAATCCCGTAGTCCGCTAGGCCTGCCGGGCAGGGGCGAACGCGCCGCCGGCAGCAATTGCTCCGGCGGCGCTATCTGCTGCCCCTCCGCGTCGTGCTGCCCATTCGGCTGGCGCTGCCCATTCGGACAGTTCCAGTTGGCTGCGGTATTCCACCGGTCGTCCGCTGATCGGGTCGGTGAAGGAGATGCCGCGGGCCAGTAATTGCAGGGGACGCTCGAAGTCGTCAGGAGCCTGGTCCAGCAGCACCGGGTAGAACGGGTCGTGCAGGATCCCGATGCCCAGTGACGCCAGGTGCACGCGCAGCTGGTGGGTCTTCCCGGTATGCGGTTCCAGTTTGTAGCGGCCCAGCCGTCCGCGCTGTTCCAGCAACTCGATCCGGGTCTCCGCGTTGGGCTCTCCCTCGACGACCTCGGCCAGCAGGTAGGTGCGGGACTTGACCATGCGGTTCCGCACCGTGTGCGGGAACTGCAGCCGCGGATCCACCGGTGCGATGGCCTCATATTCCTTCTGCACCAAGCGTTTCTCGAAGAGCACCTGGTACTTGCCGCGGGTGGCGGGATTAGTGGAGAAGAGCAGCACTCCGGCGGTGAGGCGGTCCAGCCGGTGCATGGGAATCAGATCCGGGATATCCAGTTGACGGCGCAGCCGGACCAGCGCCGACTCCTGGATGAAGGTGCCGCCGGGGGTGGTCGGAAGGAAATGGGGCTTGTCCACCACCAGGATGTTCGCGTTCTGGTGGAGAATGCTGATCTCCACGGGCAGCCGCTTCTCCCGCGGCAAGGTCCGGTAGTACCAAATGAACGTGTGGGCATCCAGCGGGGTGGTCCGGTCCAGCACGGCTCCGCCTTCGCCGACGATCTCGCCGCGGTCGAAGCGGTCCCTGATACCGTCGGGATCCACATGGCCCCACCGGTGCAGCATGTAGTCCAGCGCCGTTTCCCACGGTCCCTCCCCGGGGAGGCGCAGGCGGGTGGCGTTGACGCCGTCACGCACCGGTAGCGGGGATTCCATCACCCATCAAGGGTACCGGGTGGCACCACACGCAACCGCAATGCTCAGGGACAGCCGGTGACCCGGTAGAGTTTTGCTTCGCCTTCGGAGTCCACCAGCTCGAACCCGTTGGCCTCGGTCAGCTCCTGCAGGCCCGGCACCGAGGTCCTCTCGCCGGGGTGCACCGAGTGGTCTCCGAAGTCGAGCACGAACTGCACGTTCTGGGCCTCGACGGCGGCGCACACCGCCGGATCCGTCTTCATCTGATCCAGCTTGTCCATGATGAGCTTGCCGTCCACCCGCGGCGACGTAACTCCCGACGGGACCAGCGCGGGACGCCCGGTGTAGGCGTAGGACAGCGAGGCGCCGGTGAGCGGGTTGCCGGCGATGACCGCGTCTTCCGGTACGTGGGCGGGAATCCGCTTGATCAACGCGAGCTCGTCCGCGGTGAGCAGGTGGGAGCTGTCCGTGAACCGGTACTTGGCGGCGGCCTCGGAAATGCCCCGCTGCACGGCAAACAGCGGCACCACTGCCAAACTGGCGACCACCAGCAGGCCTGTGGCGGCCGGCCGGAACCACGACGGCTGCTTCTTCTCGCGACGAACCAGCGTGGCCCGGAAGAAGGAGCGCGCCGTCCCGGCCAGTGCGACGCCGCCGATGGCTGCGATCAGCAGTCCGGCCACCGGAAGCATGGCGCTGATGCGGAAGAAGTCGTTGTACCAGATACCGGTCACCCACCAGCGCAGGCCCGGCATCTGGTGCCAGTTGCCGATCACGTAGAGGGCAGCCGCGATAGCGTACATTGCCAGCGCGAAGCGGTTTTTGCGGAGATTGAAGACGACCGCGGCGCCCACGATCGTCAGGACGGTCGCGAGGATGGAGATGGGGCGCTCGAGCGGCGAATGCAGCACCACGTCGGCCAGGGCCTCGGCGGCACTGCCCAGGTTGTCCCAGTTGGTGCTGCTGCTGCGGGCGGGCCGGAGCGTCATCCAGAGCGCGGCCAGCACCACCAGATAGGCGACGGTGCCCGCCAGGGCGCGCCGCCGTCGTCGTTGTTCTCCGGAGCGCAGCGCCGGGTGGGCGGCCGCGAAGACCGGCGGCACCGAGAGCGCCAGCAGTCCCATGATGGTGGCGGGATGGGACAACGCCATGCCCGGCAACAGTCCAACCAGCAGCAGCACGTTGCCTTCCGTTGACACACGCGTGTGCACGCCCACCCGGAGCAGTTGCAGCACCACCCCCAGCGCGGCCGGAAGCATGGCGATGGAGAGCATGAACGGATAGACGACGCCGAACTCCAGCAGCAGGTAGGGGAAGCTGCTGTAGGCGAGCGAGAGCACCGCGGCGACCAGCAGCGGCATGGTGCGTTCACCGGTGATCCGGCTGACCAGGAACAGGCAGCCGCTGCTCCAGATTCCGGTGATCAGCACCAGGTTGGTGATGTTGATGGCGGCCGCGGGCTGCAGCCCCGCGGTGATCATCACGAGGGAGACCACGTCGTGCCAACCCGCCGGGTAGAAGGTACCCCGGTCCGTGGTGCCCAGATAGCCCAGCGTCAGCGAGGAGGCGTTGCCCGAGTCGGAGATGTAGCGCAGCGCGTTGAGGTGGAAGATGTTGTCGTGCGACTGCGCGATGTTGTCCGGGGCGCCGAAGATCCAGAGCATGGCGGCCGCCAGCGGCACGGCCGACACCGCCCAGGCCAGCACGACCGACCGCCAGGGGGCCGGCCGGTCCGGGGTTTCGGGATCGCGGTGCAGGCGGTGGCCAACGCTGCGGCGGAGCAGCCAGAGCAGGACGGCCACGACCACGGTCACGGCCAGAAGTTGCGGCCAGGCCCAATCCAGCCCGACCAGGCGGCCAAGCTCGGCGGCGACCACGATGGCGGTGACGCCGAACGGGCCGGCCAGTGCGACCAGGGACAACCGGCGCAGGCCGAGCACTGCACCCCAGAGCAGGCCGGGTCCGAAGACGAGGACGATGGCCAACAGCGCGGCCGGAATCGTCTGCAGCCAGCTCATGGGCCCCCTTCGTCGGTCATCGTCACCATATTACGGTTTGTGCCGCCCGGCCGCCGTCGGAGCAGGCCACGGGGGCCTGTGGCAGGCGGAGGGCGGCCCCCTGCACCGGGGGCGGAGGGGGTGTGTCGGGCGAACGCCCCGCGCGTCAGGGAGCCAGCGGTTGGCAGTGCGGGCAGAAGTAGACGTCGCGCTGGTCGGCGTCGGTATTGCCTTGCTGGTCGTGGACAACCGGGGTGCCGCAGCGGCCGCACGGCCGGCCGGCCCGCCCGTAGACCCAGAACGATTCGCGGCGGGCGGGCGACGCGGTGGTGCTGCGGCTGCCGCGATCCTTGTTGACCTCCAGCAGTTGCTTGGACTTCAACACCATGGCAGGGAGATCCGGCACCTGGCCCACCGGGGTGGACGGGTGCACCCGGGCAATGAAACAGACCTCGCAGCGGTAGACGTTGCCGATCCCGGCGAGGTTGCGCTGGTCCAGCAGGGCCAGCCCGATCGGGCGGTCCGGTTCCTGCCGCAGCCGCCGCAGCGCCTCCGCCTCGTCCCAGTCCGGCCCAAGCAGGTCGGGACCGAGATGCCCCACCAGCGTGTCTTCCTTGGTCCGCGGCACCACGTCCAGCGCGGCCAGCGCGAAGCCAACCGCCGTCGTCGCGCCGGTGGAGAGGATGAGGCGGGCCTGGAAGGCGGGTTTGCGCCAGCGCTCGCCGGGTTGGTAGATCTGCCAGCTGCCGTCCATGCCCAGATGCGAGTGCACCGTCAGCGGGCCGATCCGCATCAGCAGGTGCTTGCCGCGGGAGCGGACTTCGTCCACGGTCTGCCCGGACAGGTCCAGCGTGGCATAGCGCGGCACGCGGAAGTCGCTGCCGGTGAGCTCTTGCCCGGCCAGCGCCGCATGCAAGCGCCGGGCGGCACGCCAGATGGTGTCCCCTTCAGGCACGGAACCTCAATCCCCGTGGGGTGGAATAGAAGCCGGCATCCATCAGCGCATGGGCCAGCGGCGTGTCCAGGATGCCGGCCCCATTGACCTTTTCCACGGCCATCTTGTCCGCGGCACCGCGACGGATCACCTGCACCAGGGCCCGGGCACACAACGCCAGCGCCTCCTCGTCCTCGGTGAAGGCCAGCAGCGTCTTGCCGCCACGTTCCGCGTAGAGGGCAAGCTCTCCGTCCACCAGGACCACCAGCGCGCCCGCCTTGCGGCCGGGCCGGTGGCCGGAGTCCTGCGGGGGCCAGGGCAGGGCGGCCCCATAGGGGTTGGCCGGATCGGTCGCAGCTAGGGCCACGGCCGACGGCGCCTGCTCACCCAGCTGCGCATCGCGGCTGAAGGAGCGCAGCCGGTCAACGGTGGGGGAGACCGCGAACTGGGCCGCCCCGAGGTGTTCGATGAAGTAACCGCGGCGGCAGCGGCCGGTTTCCTCCAGTTTGCCCAGCACCTTGTACATCAGCCCGAACCCGCCCGGGATCGACTCGGCGGCCACCGAGCCGCGGGTGACCACGCCGTAGCGGTCCAACAGCAGTTCGGCGGTGGCATGTGCGCGCACGGTGGGGTCGGTCTCCGGCGCCGGCAGCAGCGACCAGCGCCCCGCGACGGTCGGTGGCGAGGTGCGCGGCTGGCCGGGACCCCTGCCGGTACCCGCCCCGGCGCCGCCGGGTTGCAGGCCGGTCCCGTGCAGTCCGGGCAGGCGTCCGAGCCGGCCCAGCCGCGCCGAGCGTGCCCGCGGCGGTGCGTTGCGCTGCCGGTGCGAGGTGGTCCCGCCGGCCAGCAGCGAACGCACCGGGGCGAACGTGTCGTTGGTGATCCGCCCGGCCCACAGCAGGTCCCACAGCGCGCTGGCGACGGCGTTGTCCCCCGGTTGGGTGCCGCTGGCCGCGAGCAGGTCGGTGAGCTGTCGGAAGAAGTAGGCGCCGCCGTAGCCCCCGGTCCCGGAGAGCGCGTTGAGCAGTTCGTATTGCAGCACGCTGGGTTCGAAATCGGGCTGGGGATTCAGCGTCAGGTGCGCGGCGTCGGCCAGATGCAGGCTGATCCAGCCGTCGTTGCCGGGCATCGACCCGGCGCCGGAGATCAGGATTTCGCCCGTGGCGGTCAGCTCGTCCAGCATGGCTGGGGCGTAGTCGCTCACGCGGGACGCCAGGATGAGGGGTTCCCACGCCGACGCCGGGATGGGTACCCCGGACAGTTGGTCCACCACCGTGACTACGCCGTCCAGGCCGCGTAGCTTCGCCCCGACGTTCTGCCAGGTCGGCAGGAACCGGCCATAGGTGGCAGGATCCACCGGTTCGACTTCCTTGCGCAGGGCGGCCAACGACCGGCGGCGGATCTTGCGCAGCACCTCGACGTCGCACCATTCGGTCTGGCGCTGATCCGTCGGGGCCGGAGAAGCCACGTCGGCCGTGCCGTGGGTTCCGCCCTCCTCAGCTGGCGATGCGCCGCCGGGCCGGAACTCGCCTTCGACCACGCGGCCGTCCTTGAGCAACCGTTGTAGCGCGGTGTGCACCACGGCGGTGCCCAGGCCCAGCCGCCTGGCACATTCGGCGGCGGTGAACGGGCCATGAGTGCGGGCGAAGCGGCTGACCAGGTCGCCGAGCGGGTCGGCCACCGGCTCGATGAACGCCAGCGGCACGCCCACGGGCAGCGGCACGCCGAGGGCATCGCGCAGCCGGGCCGCGTCTTCCACCGCCGCCCAGCGTTCGCCGCCGGCGACGCCCACCTTCAGGGCGCGGTTGGCCCTCGCCAGCTCGGCGACCAAGGGTTCGACGTCGGCAATCCCGACGGGCGCGGAGCCGGCGGGAACGGGTCCGTCGACCGAGGCATCCGTCGGCCCATCCGCCGGTCCGTCCATCGGCGCATTCACGGGTCCGCTCGCCGGTTCGGCGGGCCGGACGCGGGCTGCGATCTCCGCCGTCGTCAGCGGTCCCAGCAGCCGCAGCAAGTCGGCGATGCCCTCCGCGCCCCGCACCTTGCGGTCCTCGGTCAGCCGCTGCAGCTCCTGCTCGGTTTGGGCGATGATCCCTTCGTCCAGCAACTCACGCAGTTCGGCCCGGCCGAGCAGGTCGT
Source organism: Arthrobacter sp. Y3223166 (assembly GCF_059090935.1). Lineage (NCBI taxonomy): Bacteria > Bacillati > Actinomycetota > Actinomycetes > Micrococcales > Micrococcaceae > Arthrobacter > Arthrobacter sp. Y3223166. The sequence continues at coordinate 29,944 of NZ_JBNHGE010000007.1, forward strand.
TGAGCAGGCCCGGGTCCAGCGACAGGGCCGCGGCCCGGCGCTCGGCCAGCGGGGAGTCGCCTTCGTACAGGAAGCTGGCCACGTAGCCGAAGAGCAGCGAGCGGGCGAACGGCGACGGCTGCTGGGTGGTGGTTTCCACCAGGCGCAACTCCCGGCGCTCGATCCCGGCGGCAATCTCCTTGAGCGCGGGCAGGTCGTAGACGTCCTGGAGGCATTCGCGCACCGTCTCGAGGATGATCGGGAACGTCGGGTACTTGCGCGCCACATCCAGCAGCTGGGCGGAGCGTTGGCGCTGCTGCCAGAGCGGGCTGCGCTTGCCCGGATTCTTGCGCGGCAGGAGCAGGGCGCGGGCGGCGCATTCGCGGAAGCGGGAGGCGAAGAGCGCGGAACCGCCCACCTCCGCGGTGACGATCTGGTCCAGTTCCTCGGGGTCGAAGAGGAACAATTCGGCGCCGGGCGGCTCTTCTTCCATCATGGGCACGCGCAGCACGATTCCGTCGTCGGCGGCCATGGCGGAACCGTCCAGCCCGTACCTCTGATGCAGCCGGGCGCCGACCGCCAGCGCCCAGGGCGCGTGGACGGGCATGCCGAACGGGCTGTGCAGCACCACACGCCAGTCGCCGAGCTCGTCGTGGAAGCGCTCCACCACCAGGGTGCGGTCGCTGGGAACATCGTTGGTGGCCTGCTGCTGCTCGGCCAGGTAGGCCAGCAGGTTCCCCGCTGCCCAATCGTCCAGCCCGGCGGCGGCCAGCCGCTCGCGTGCCGGCTCCTCGGCCGTGCCGGACACTTCCCGGACGAAGCGGCCCAGCGCCCGCCCGAGCTCCACCGGCCTGCCCAGTGAATCGCCCTTCCAGAACGGCAGCTTGCCCGGCTGCCCGAAAGCGGGGGAGACGAGGACGCAGTCGTGGGTGATGTCTTCGATCCGCCAGCTGGTGGCGCCCAGCGCGAAGACGTCGCCCACGCGGGATTCGTAGACCATTTCTTCGTCCAGCTCGCCCACCCGGCGGCCGCCGCTGTTCTTCGCGTCCTCGGAGCCCACCAGGTAGACGCCGAACAGTCCGCGGTCCGGGATGGTTCCGCCGGAGGTCACGGCCAGCCGCTGCGCGCCGGGCCGGCCGGTGATGGTCCCGGCGACCCGGTCCCAAACGATCCGCGGGCGCAGTTCAGCGAATTCGTCGCTGGGGTAGCGCCCGGCCAGCAGGTCCAGGGTGGCCTCGTAGGCGGAACGCGGCAGCGTGGCGAAGGGCGCGGACCTGCGCACGACGTCGAACCATTCCTCCACGTCGACGGCGCCGAGGGCGGTGGCGGCCACGGTCTGCTGGGCGAGGATGTCCAGGGGATTGGCGGGGATATACAGGGGCTCGATGCGGCCGGCAAGCATCCGCTCGACGGTCACCGTGGTATTGACCAGGTCCTGGCGATGCTTGGGAAACAGCACGCCGTGGGAGACCTCGCCGACCTGGTGCCCGGCACGTCCTACCCGCTGCAGGCCGCTGGCCACGGACTGCGGGGATTCCACCTGCACCACCAGGTCCACGGCACCCATGTCGATGCCCAGCTCCAGGCTCGAGGTCGCGACCACGCAGCGCAGACGTCCGGACTTCAGGTCGTCCTCGATCTGCGCGCGCGCCTCCTTGCTGACCGAGCCGTGGTGGGCTCGGGCGAGGACGGCATCCGCGCCGGAGGCCGAACCGGCCTGGGCCATGATCTGGGCCGGCGGCTTGGTCTGCGTGCGGGAACCGGAACCGGAAGCTGAACCCGAACCGGAACCGGAACCCGAGCCGGGCCCCGGACCGGGAGCGTTCTCGGCAGCGTCGTCATGGGCGGCGGCGGTGCCCCAGACGTCCTCGCCGGACAGCGGGAGGGACTCGCGTTCGGTCCAGATTTCGTTGAACCGGGCGGTGAGCCTCTCCGCCAACCGGCGCGAGTTGGCGAAGACGATGGTGGACCGGTTTTCGGCGATCAAGTCCACGATCTTCTCTTCGACGTGCGGCCAGATGGACGCGGGCTGCGCGCCGGCGCCCAGTTCCTCCTGGCTGGGCGAGGCCAGCGCGGTCATGTCCTCCACCGGCACCGTGACCGTCAGGTCCCATGACTTCCGGGCGGGAGGGGCGACAATCTCCACCGGGGAATTGCCGCCCAGGAACCGGGCCACGGTATCCAGCGGCTCGACGGTCGCGGAGAGGCCGATCCGCTGGGCGGGCCGCTGCAGCAGGGCGTCCAGCCGTTCCAGGGTGACAGCCAGGTGGGCGCCGCGTTTGGTCCCGGCCACGGCGTGGACTTCATCGATGATCACGGTGTCCACCGACGCCAGGGTTTCCCGCGCCCTGGAGGTCAGCATCAGGAACAACGATTCCGGCGTGGTGATCAGGATGTCCGGCGGGTGGGTGAGCAACCGGCGCCGTTCATTGGGCGGGGTGTCACCGGAACGGACGCCGACGGTGATGGACGGGGCGGGCAGGTCAAGCCGTTTGGCGGTCTGGGTGATGCCGATCAGCGGCGCGCGCAGGTTCCGCTCCACGTCCACACCCAGCGCCTTGAGCGGCGAGATGTACAGCACCCGGGTGCCGCCGGACTCCTCGCGGGCGGCGCGTCCCCGTTTGGGCGCCGCTTCCGGCACAGCGGCGGGAGGTTCGGCCTGCGTCTGTGCCCGGGAGATGAACGTGTCCAGCGCCCAGAGGAAGGCCGCCAGGGTCTTGCCGGAACCCGTGGGCGCCACCACCAGGGCATGGGAGCCGGCGGAAATGGCGTTCCACGCACCGGCCTGTGCGTTGGTGGGCGCGGCGAAGGCGCCGGCGAACCACTCGCGGGTGGCCGGGCTGAAGCGTTCGAGCACAGACGTCGTCATACCGATGTCTTGAGCCTAGCGGCCGGCACCGACGCTGTGCAGTTCCCGGTGTGCAGTCCGGGGAGCGGGCGGGCGGCTACGGGGCCTGGAAGGTGCCCACGGTCATCAGCACCACGGAGGAGTCCGAGCAGCCGACCGTCTCCTGCTTCGCGACGAGCGATTCCTTTTGGTTCGGCGGGTAGACCCTGACCCCCGCCACATCCGTGAGTCCGCATTCCTCGCCGTAGTTCTGCGCGTTGGTCTGCTGCAGCTGCGCCTCGGCGGTTCCGCCCGGCTCCAGCGTGACGGCCGCCGTCGCTGCCGCCGGGTCCCGTTCGGCCGGCGCGCCCACCTGTGTGCCGTCGGCGTCGACGTAGGAGACGCCGGGGTACCCCTGGAGCGTGCAGGACCCGGTGCCGGTGTTCGTCAGTACCAGCGTGCGGTAGACGCTGCCGGCGGCCCCGGCGCCGGGTTTGGTTTGAATGGCCGCTTCCAACTGGTCGGCGCGGCAGGAACCGTCGGCGGCGCCGCCGCCGGCCTCCGGGGACGCGGTGGCGCTTCCCGCGTTTCCGGTTGCCGGGGCAGGCGCAGGGGACGACGACGGCGCGCTGGCCGCGGGGGCGGAAGACGCAGCGGCGGTGCCGGGTTCCTGAGCCGGTTGCCCGCATCCGGCCAGCAGGAGGGCGGATCCAACGAACAGGGCCGCGGCGGCCGGGCGCGCCCGGAAACGATTCATCATGGTCATATTAAACACCCTCGCCAGCCGCCCTCCGGCTTGGGATTCCAGCCGGCGGACGGCCGCCTTCAGGCGGTCCGCCCGCCGGGAGCAGCTTGTGGGTCAGGGCCTCTTGCGGGTGCGGACCAGCGCGGTCACGCCGGCGGCCAGGCCCAGCACGCCGGCCCCGAGCCCGGTCCAGCCTGCCACCGTCGCCGCGCCGTTGCCCGCTGCCCCGGCCGCCCCGGCATCCGGAGCCGCGCCGCCGTCGTCGTGCCCTCCGTGGCTGTTGGCGGATGCTTCGCCGATCACGAACGACGGAGCCGGGGAGTCCAGCTCGTGGGGATCTTGGCCCTCCGCGGGCAGCTCGGCCCAGTCGATTTCGCCCTTCTCACAGGTCTGCAGCGTGGGGAAGGCCAGGCTCTCGCCGGGGACGTCGGGCAGCAGCACCTGGAGCTGCAGCGCGTCGCGCAGCCCGTCGGCCACCGGTTCCTTGGCCGTGTAAACAATCTGGCTGACCCGCTCGGTGATGGTGGCCCCGCTGTCCAAAGTTATGGGGGCATCGATGGTTTCGGTCACCTTCTCAACGTCCCAGTTGGGGTGCACGGTGGGCGTGGCGTCGGCCAGCTGCTCGGGCAGCGAGATAGCAATCTTCGTGGTCGGTGAACCCTCACATCCATGGGAGAAGGAGAACGTCAGCACGGAGCTGCTGCCGGCGGCGTCGTCCTCGGGGGTGACGCCCACGTGGGCGGAGGCTGCTCCGGCGCCAACAGCCAACAGGCCAGCCGTGGCTCCGACGGCCAGTAAAGAGCGAAGGGTAGTGCGGTGAATGGTAGTCACAGAATGCCTTTCGGGAGGCGCTGGGCCGCGGTCCGCGTAGCAAGGCCATAGCGGCCCGTCGCGGCGCAGGGCCGGGGAATCGATGATGTTTAGGACTTGGGTTAGGTCCGGTTTTGGAAGCTCGCCGGCACCGGCGGTCCCCGCAGCGGCACGAGTGTGACCAGGTACTGGGTTAGGAGAGGCAACGGATCTTGCTTGGCGGCAAGGGTGACGCCGGCGGGCGGCAGCGCCGTCACGGTCGACTGGCGGACCAGCGGACGCAGCCAAGCGGCCAGGCTCCACAGCGCAGCCTCGCCGCGCGCCAACATGAGCGCGGTCAGTGCTGTGGCCAGCACATGGGCGGCGAGCATGGCAGGCGAACTCCCGGCGTGGGATGTGGCCGCGCAGTCGAGTGCCACGGCAGTGGATCCGGCGTGGCCCGCATGGCCCACGTGTACGGCGTGTCCGTCGGAGTATGGGTCCGGCGCGCAGCGGACGGTTGCGAGAAGTTCAAAGGCTTGGTGCAGTGCGAGCTGTCCGACGGCCAGTACCGCAAGGATCGTCACCAGTTGGAGTTTCCGCCCGGCCAGGATCATCACCGGCAACCATGTCAGCGCGCCCAGCGCCAGGACGACGGCGGCGGGTGGCAGGGTTCCTCCGGCCGCAGTGTGCGCGCCGGCGGCTACGCTGAAGACAGCGGCGGCGACTGCCGCGGACCGCCCGAATCGCAGCGCGCTACCCAAGATCATTCATGGTGGTAGGGACGCCCGCCGGCGATCTCCTGGGCGCGGTAGAGCTGCTCCATGAGGATCAGCCGGACCAGCTGGTGCGGGAAGACCAATTTGGAAAGGGACCAGACGAAGTCGGCCCGCTGGTGGATCGAGTCGTCCACCCCGTACGCCCCGCCGATGATCAAGGTGACGTTGCGGGAGCTGTCCAGCGGCTGCTGGAGGGTGCGCGCGAGGGTGGGCGAATCGATGTTCTTGCCGCGTTCGTCCAGCAGCACCACGAAGTCGTTGGCGTACTTGCCGCTGAGTTTGGCCAGCAGGGTTTCGGATTCTTCCTTGCGCGCGGCGTCATGCTCGCGGGAGGAATGGGGGATCGGCTGCCAGCTGACGTCGAAGGGCTTCTTCATCCGCTTCTCGTAGCGGTCGATTCCTTCCGCCACCCACGACTCGTGTTTGCGGCCTATGGTCAGGATGCGCAGGGTCATCCGGCTGATCCGGAAAATTTGCGGACGGTCAGGATCTGGGCGGCGCGGCCCACCGGACCCTGTTCGTCGAACAGTTCGGTGTCCGTCAGGCCGACGCCGTCGTCGCCGAAGCTCACGCGGGTGTCCAAACCCGTCCACTCGCCCTGCGGCTGGCGGAACAGGTGGATGGTCAGGTCAAGGTTGGGGAACATGTACTCGCGCGGATCCTGCCGCACCGCGATGCCGTTGGCGGTGTCCACGATGCTGACGAAGCGGGCCAGCGGGTGGCTGTCCTCGCCCTGAACCAACGGGTGCAGGGTGCGCGCCCAGACGGTCCGGTTGCCGGGACCGAGGTCCGCCGCGGTGCGGAACTCCGTGGACCGGATGAAGCCGCCGTCCCAGACGCTGGTCATGGGCGCCGGGGGGCAGCCGGCGGGTCCGGGAAGGGGCCGGCTGAAGGTGCCGGCGACGGCAGCGGTATCACCGGTGAGCAGGCGCCAGGCCTGGGCGCGGATGGCCGTGCGGCCTTGCGCGGTGAAAGTGGCCTCCAAGAGCTCAATTGTCTTGCCCGGCCGCAGGACCCGGGTCTGGACCTCGAACTCGCCGCCGTGGATGATGCCCAGGATCTCGAAATTGATCCGGCTCATCACCATCTCGGGGCGGGGATGGTTGCGCAGCAGCTCGTGCACGATTAGGCCGGAAGCCGGTGCCATGTGCTGTTCGTGGTCGTTCCAGGCTCCTTGGGAATGCAGCGTGGATTGGAAGCGTCTGCCGTCCAGGCGCACGTAGTAAGCATCCGGAACTGCACCTCCATCGGCGCCGAGGTGCTCGGTAGCGGCAATGCCGGCGGTGGCCGCGGTGGCGGTGGAATCAACCATGCCCCCACTCTAGCCAAAGCGCGCGGCAGCCCCGCCTCCCGGCACCACGGGCCCCACGCCGGCAAACCGGCGGGTGCCGGGGTCATCGTTCTCCGACAGGGCGGGGATCGGGCGGGGGCGCCGGGGCAACGGGCTTGGCCGGCGGCGCCCAATCCAAGATGGCCGGCTGGCCTATCGCGTCACAATCCGCCGGCTCGGGCCGTGAGGGCTCCCGGGGCGGACTGGGCGGCTCCGGCTGCTCTTCCTCCTCGTCTTCGTCGCCCTGGTTTTCTTCGGCTGCTTCCACCGCCTTCCGGTAATCTTCCAGCGCCTTCTTGTACTCCTGCCGCGCGTTTTTGTACTCCTGCTCCGCGTTCCGGTTGTCCGCTTCGCACTGCGCCAGGGCGTTCCGGTAGCCGGCCCGTGCATTGTCCCGCTGGGTGAAGAATGCCGAACGCTCCGCCAGGGCCTGCTGGTAGACGGCGTATTCGGCCCAGTAGTCATTCCACTGTGCCGCGATCTTGTCCCACTCCTTGTTCACCTTGGCAACCGCGGCGGCGTAGTCCTTGTACTCCTGCACGTCCGTCCGGTAGTGGTCGTAGGCGGCCCAGTAGTCCAGCACGGCCTGTTGCCATTTCCTGGCGCGGGCGGCGAGTCTCGATTCTGCGGCTTGGACACGTTCCCGGTTGGCGGCGGCTGCGTCCCTGGCGTCGAAAGGCACCGGTGACATGCCGGTGAACTGCCAGCCGCAGCCCGGCCCGGCGGCGTCCTCGGTCAGCAGATGGACCTTCGCCGACCTCGCGGGCTCGTTCGCGGGGCCCTTGGGCGGCCGGGGGAACTCCCGGGCGTCCGGCATCGGCGGCCAGACCGGGTAGGCCGGCAGGGCCGCCGGATTGGCCGGCTTGACCTTCAGGTCCGGTGCCGGGAAGGACACGGTTTCGTAGTCGGCGTCGGCCGGGGCCTTCGGCAGCGGAACGGCGGGGATGGATACCGTTCGGGTGATCGTGAACGGCTTGTAGCCGGCGGTCGACCAAGGGGAGCGGGCAGCGTCGCCGGCTTTGGATTCCTGGTCTGCGCAGACGTCGGCGAGCGCGGCCGCGAGCTTCTTGTCCAGTTGCCTGGCCAGTTTCTGCAGCGGTGCGGCTGCCTTTCCCGTCACGAAGGCCAGCACGTCCCCGCGCCGGAAGGTGAGCACCTGCATGGTGCCGTGGCCGTTCTTGGCTGCGTAGATCCGGTGGGCCTGGACGCCGGGGCCGTCCAGTTCCTCGTTCCGGACCGCGATCGCCGGCCCGGCGCAGTTGGCCGCGTTGTCCGCCAGCTTGTCCATGGCTTCGGCGCCGAGGCCGGCGGTGTAGGCGGCGGCGAGCACCTGCACCCTCTCGCCGCGCACCCTGAAGGAACGGGACAATGCCACCGAGGGCGCCGCGCCGATGTCGCACGCGTAGGGCACCGGCAGCGCCGCTCCGCGCTCCACCGAACCCTCCGGCTTCCACTTTCCGGGCGGTTCGGCCAGCAGCCCGGTCAAGGAAATGGAGGCCGGGCTGTCCGTGAGCACCGCGCTGATTGCCACCGGTGTGGCAGGCTCGGCCACCGCCGCGGCCTGTTCCTGCGCGAAGAACATCGGCAGCCCCGATGCCTGCAGGGCCACCAGCCCCGACGCGGTGAGGGACGCCAGGCACAGCGCACCGGTGGCCAGGGCAAGGGCCGGATGTTTCTCGAAGATGGACACCGGGACTCCTTACAACCCGTCGGGGACCGTGATGGCAGTGTTGCTGCCGGCGCTGAGCGTGATGGTCACTTCCTGGCGGAAGGTCAGCCTGCTGCCCGGCGGTGCCGACTGCGCGGTCACCACGTTTTGATCCACCCGCGGGTCCGGTTTGGCCGTTTCCTGCCCGACCACCGGCACCAGGTTGTTGCGCAGCAGCACCGTGATGGCCTCGTTTACGCCCAGTCCGCGGAGGTCCGGCATGGACCGGGACGTTTCGACGCTGGTGGTCAGCGGGTCGGCCTCGGGCATCGGCTCGGCGGGCAGGCCCTTGTGCAGGCCTTCCATGGTGTCCTTCCATACGGGGCCGGCCAGTTCGGAGCCGGTGAGGTCGTAGAAGGTTTTGCCGTAGGCATGCACCGTCTTCAACGGGTGTTGGGCCCCGCCACGGGGGTCGCCGAGCCACACCGCCGTCGCATACTGCGGGGTGACGCCCACAATCCAGTTCGCGGCGAAGTCGTTCGTGGTACCCGTCTTGGCTCCGGCCTGGCGGCCCTTCGGCATGCCCAGGGCGCCCAGCGTGCCCGCCGGGTGGAACGGTTCGGTCAGCGCGTCGGCCACCGTGGCCGCCACCGAAGGGTCGATGGCCTGGTGGCAGTTTGAGGCGGGAACCGGGAGCTTCTCCCCGGTATCGCTGCGGATGGCTGCGGTGATGGTGACCGGCCGGCACAGCACCCCGCCGCTGACGAAGGTGGAGTAGGCGTTGGCCATCTCAAGCGGGGAAATCTCGTAGGAGCCGAGCGCCAGCGATGCCTCCCGGCCGTGCAGCTTATCGACGGGGATCGAGGTGATGCCCAGGGTTTCCGCGAACTCGGCGACTTCCTTCACGCCCGTGCGCTCGATCAACCGCACGAAGTAGATATTCACCGAAGCGCGCACGGCCTGGTAGGCGTCGATAGAGCCGTAATTCTCGTAGCCGTAGTTGTGGAAACCACCGGGCGGATTATCCAGCGAGGAGTAATAGGGGCCGTTGGCCAGCAGCTTTTGGCGCGGTGAAATCCCCTGGGACAGCGCCGTGGCGAGCACGATCGGCTTCATCGCCGACCCCACCTGGAAGGCACTGTCGGCGAAGACCACCTCGGTCTTGCCCTTGCCTTCGCCCCAGGACCGGTTCTGTGCCACCGCCGTGACATGCCCGGTGCCGGGTTCGACGACGGCGGTGCCCAGCGCCGCGCGGTTCTTGTTGCCCATCGCTTTGTGCACGGCCTTTTCGGCCGCGTCGATGGCCTTGCGGTCCAGGGCCGTGGTCAGCGTCATGCCGCCGCGCGAGAGCCGGTCCCCGCGTTCTTCCTGGGTCTTGCCGAAGGCAGGATCGGTAAGAATTTCATCCCTGACCAGATCGCAGTAGAACGGGTACTCGGAGCCGCCGCAGCCCGAGGGCACAGATCCCGGGTCGAGGCCGAGCCCGCTGCCGCGGGCCGCCGCAGCTTCGTTCGCCGTGATCGCGCCATGACGCTCGAGAACATTGAGCACGGTGTTGCGGCGGCTGAGCGCTCGATCCGGGTATTTCATCGGATCGTAGTAGACCGGTCCCTTGAGCAGTCCGACGAGCAGGGCCGACTGGGGCAGGGTGAGCTTGGCCGCCGTCGTATTGAAATAGATGCGCGCCGCCGCCTGGATGCCGTACGCGCGGTTGCCGAAGTAGACGGCGTTGACATACATGTTCAGGATCTGGTCCTTGTCCAGGCGCTTTTCCAGCTGGACGGCGTACTTGGCCTCGCGGATTTTGGCGTTGTAGGTTTCGCCCACCGCCACCGACTTCTCGGTTGCATCCCGGGCATTGTTGACGAGGATGTTCTGTACCAACTGCTGGGTGATGGTGGAGCCGCCCTGGCGCTCGCCGCCCACCGAGTTGCTCACCATCGCGCGGGTGACGCCCATGGGGTCCACGCCGTGATGTTCGTAAAACCGGGAGTCCTCGGTGGACAGCAGCGTGTCCAAAAACGCGGGCGAGACCTGATCCAGGTCCACGTCAATCCGATTTTCGCTGTAGAAGCGGGCGAATTCCTTGCCGTCCTTGTCGAGCAGGACCGTATGTTGCGGCAAGGCGGTGTCCAGTGGAAGCTCGGCGGGCAGGCCTTCCCACAGGTCCAGCACGGAATCCGTGGCAGCAGAGAAGGCGATGGCCCCCGGCGCTACCAGGGATCCGGCGCTGAGCGCGACGACGGCGACCGCACCGGCCCATCCGGCCACGCGGATCAGGGTGCCCGGCCGGTGCTCCGGCCGGGCCGCAGGCCGCAACAGCTCATCCAGCCCCACGGTTTCCCGCCGCCGGGGCCACCACCGCCGCGTTTTTCTCCGCAGGTGGGCGGCGCTTGGGCCCGCCGGAGCCGGTGTGTGACCGGCAGCCGTTATCGGGGCGCCGCTGGTTGCGCTGCCCGCCGGATCACGATCCCCTTGGTTCACCCGTAGCCCCCGTCCCCCTCAGCAGGCCCTGGACGTCCCCCGACGCCACCACAGGGAAAACCTGCAGACGAATTACCTCAAGGAGGCGGCTTTCGTCAGCCGCCGCGACCTGTGAGGTGGTCTTAGCGTACGGCTAAAATTCCACGACTCAACCTCTTTTTCCGGCGCTTTTCGATAGCTGTCGAAATGTGACATGGGCGGCATTTTTGTGATGGATGTGAAAGGCCGGATTGAGCCTGAAAGCATTGACAGGACCGCTGCATGGCACTAAAGATGGCACCCCGCCCGGGCACCATCTGCGGCATGAAAGCACGCGCTAGAGCACGCGCTGGTGAACCACGGCCGACCCTTCGGCGGGTACCGGGACCGGTTGCGGAACTCCCTGAAGATAGACCAGGAAATCCTCGCTGTGCTGCCTTCGGTGGAATGCGGTCAGGACGCCGACATGCTCGTCCCCGTTGGCCGTGGTCACTGAGACGACCCGGCCGATGGCGGTGGGCTTCAAAGCCTTGGCAGGGGTGGCCATTCTCTTACCTCCGAAAGCCAGAGAAGGTGCATGGATTAAGGCTACGCCCCACGTGGCGCAGCGGCAGGATGTTCAGCGAGACCAAGGCCCCGTGAGGGTCGGGTTGGCCGCGCCCGAGGGGTTGTGGACGTGTGCCGGATCGGCGACAGTGATAAGGAGCCGTACTACGCAGGAGCAGTAATGACGGAAAACGTTCAGCCCGCCGACGAAGACGCCGTCAGCGAAAACATCGAAGAGTATCAGCAGGATGACCGGCTTACCCCGGCCGACCGCATGGACCTCATTGCCAACGCCGTCGCCGAGGACGCCGACCGGGACGACGAATCCCGCAACCACGTCAAGGACGAAGGAGCCGGCGACTCTGCCTGACCTGTCTGGAGGACTGTCCCGCGGCTTCTTGCGGTCCGGACCTCCGGATGCTCTTGCTGCACGGCCGGTGCTCACCTAGGTTGAAGGTGGACGGTCGCGGGCAGGTTCCCGTTGGGGGAGTCGGCGCTGCCGTTCCAGAAGGAAGATCAGCATGGCAACAGGCACCGTCAAATGGTTCAATGCCGAAAAGGGGTTCGGCTTCATCAGCCAGGACGACGGCGGGCCGGACGTGTTCGCACACTTCTCGGCCATCGCCGCCAGCGGCTACCGCTCGCTGGAAGAAAACCAGAAAGTTGAGTTCGACGTCGTCCAGGGCCAAAAGGGACTGCAGGCCGAGAACATTCGCCCGCTTTAACACACGCTCAAACCAACGCCCCGCTCTCCGAAAGTGCGGGGCGTTTGTGTTGTAGCCGCCGTGAACCGCACAGGCTAGGGGACTCATTACTTACGCTCCGTCATCTTTGGCAGACGTGAGAGCCCTCGAATTCCTTTCGCTCCGCGCTGGTAGGTAATCGCCAAGTATGCTTACTATCTTGACAAGGGCGTCCTCTGCCAAGAGAACGGAGATCCATGTCTGCGATGCCCGCATCCCATCCGGGACTGACTGGAAACAACCTCTGAAAGGCACGCACAGTGTTTCTTCTCTTCGGTCTCAAGACCGCCCTTCGCGATCTGCCCGGACGGATGGCTACGTGCCAGTATTGCGGCCGGTTCGTGCACCATCGCCTGCAGGAACGCGCCACCAAACTCACAGTCTTCTTTATTCCGGTCTTCACAACATCCAGGGGCTTAGTCATCACCTGCACGAACTGCGGGCGGAGCTCCACAACGAAATCCCGACAGAAGAACGCACTCCTTAGCTAGCTGAGAGACTGCGTTTCACCTGGAAGGACATTTTTCCGAGGCGGCATAGGGCCTCGTTGTCTTGGCCGCACCGTTCATACCGGCAGGCGCGCGGCGAAGCGGAGCGGGCGTCTCGTCCCCGCTGGCCGGGTCTTAGGCCGCGGCCGCTGTTGAAGCTGCTAGTTGCGTCACGCCGTTTTGTGCACTCGCACACTGACGTCCCTTTCGCGCCCTTGTAGCGTCACATGCACACCCTCCGAAAGACCTAAGCCGAAAAGGAACCTCTGTCGATGACGACACCTGTCTTATCTCTGTCAACCGCACAATCCGAGCACGGCACGTCGGCTCCCACCCAGGACGCGGGACCGCTGGAGAACGCCCACAGGCAGCTTGCTTCAGCAATCCGTACGCTGGGATACAGCGAAGGGCTGCACCAGTTGCTGGCCCAGCCGCGCCGGGAGCTTTCCGTGAGCATCCCCTTGCGCCGGGACAACGGCAGCGTTGAGGTTCTCACCGGTTACCGCGTGCAACATAATTTTTCCCGCGGACCCGCCAAGGGCGGACTGCGTTACAGCCCGCACGTCTCCTTGGACGAAGTGCGTGCACTGGCAATGTGGATGACGTGGAAGTGCGCTCTGCTGGACGTCCCTTACGGCGGCGCCAAGGGCGGGATCACTATTGATCCGCGGAATTACTCGCAGCAGGAATTGGAGCGCGTTACGCGCCGCTACACCAGCGAAATCCTGCCGATCATCGGCCCTGAGAAGGACGTGCCGGCGCCCGACATCGGCACTGACGAACAGACCATGGCATGGATGATGGACACCTATTCGGTCAACGTCGGATACACGGTTCCAGGCGTGGTGACGGGCAAGCCTGTCAGTGTTGGCGGTTCCCTCGGCCGTTCGAGCGCCACATCCAGGGGCGTCGTGCACGTCGCGCTGGCAGCGCTTGCCCACGCCGGGCTTGATCCACGGCATAGCACCGCGGCTGTTCAAGGCTTCGGCAAGGTGGGAGCCGGAGCCGCAGAGTTCCTTGCCGACGCCGGAGTCAGCGTTGTGGCTGTGGGCGACCAGTATGGGGCCATCCATAATGCTGACGGCTTGAACATCCGTGCCCTGCAAGACCATGTCAAGGAGACTGGCAGCGTCGTCGGCTTTGCCGGCGCAGGTGCCATGCCTTCGGATGAGCTGTTGGAGCTTGAGGTGGACCTGCTGGTCCCCGCAGCAGTAGAAGGCGTGCTGCACGGCGGCAACGCCAACAAGGTGCGCGCCAAGGTCATCGTGGAAGGCGCCAACGGCCCCACCACGGCGGCGGCGGACGTCATTCTGCAGGACAAGGGCGTGCTCGTTGTTCCGGACATTCTCGCCAATGCGGGCGGCGTCATCGTCTCCTACTTCGAGTGGGTGCAGGGCAATCAGGCCTACTGGTGGACTGCTGCCGAAGTTGAAGAAAAACTGGAACACCGGATGTTGGCGGCGTGGGAGAACGTCCTGTCCATTGCGTCCAAGCGCGGCCTGAACCTGCGCGAAGCCGCTACGGTGACGGCGGTCGAGCGTGTGGCACAGGCGCACCTGACCCGCGGGCTCTACCCCTGATCCTGACTGCGCGCGTCGGCGGGGTTTCGCATGCCCCGCATCAGGGACCGGGCCGGTTGGGGGATGTTGCCGAACGATGGCGACATCCCCCAACCGGCGGCGGCACCCTCGTTTTGCCTCTCTTACCACCACGCAGCGGTCAAAATACTGCACAAGATTGAGGAAAGGTCTCCCATGACGGTAGACAATTGGAAAGACCTAACAGGCCAGCACGTTCAGATCCGCAAGGATGGGAAAGCCGTCCGGAAGGGCCGGGTCGAAGAGGTGACGCGGGCAGCGGACGCCCTGTGGCTGGAATGGCATGGCGGGCACCTGCGGCAGCTGTATGAAAAAGCTGAAGGTTATTCGGTAGAGCTCGTTCCAAGCCCGTAAGGCGCGGAACAGAAGAAGCTCTGGCCGTTACGGGTGGTCGTCGAACGGGCGACTCAAGCTCGGCAAACTGTCCCGATCTGCGGCGAAAGCAAAAGGCCCCACTTCCCTTCTCTAGGAGGGGAGCGGGGCCTTGCTAGTGGCGGTGACGGTGGGATTTGAACCCACGTTGGCTTTCACCAAACAACATTTCGAGTGTTGCACCTTCGGCCGCTCGGACACGTCACCAACGCGTCAACTTTACCCGCTGTTGGCCCTGAGCCCCAAAACGGCGCGGCCGGCACCTGAGTCAGAGGGGGAGATCGCCGCGGTGCCGCGCGAAGAACGCGCGCAGCATGGCGGCTGACTCCTCCGTGCGGACCTCAGGGTAGACCTCCACCCAGTGGTTCAGCCGACGTTCGCGCAGGATGTCGAAAACACTGCCGGCCGCGCCGGCCTTCTCATCCCACGCCCCGAAGACCACTTTCGGGATGCGGGCGAGCACGATGGCGCCGGCGCACATGGCGCAGGGCTCCAGCGTGACCACCAGCGTGCAGCCGTCCAGGCGCCAGGAGCCAAGCTTTCTGGCCGCCTCCCGGATGGCCACCATTTCGGCATGGCCGGTCGGGTCGTGCAGCGCCTCCCGTTCGTTGCGTCCGGAACCCAGCACCGCGCCGTCGGGCCCCATCACCACGGCGCCGATCGGCACGTCGGAGGTCTCCAGGGCCAACCGGGCCTGGTCCAGGGCAAGACCCATCCACTGGTGGTGCTGCGGATCAATGGGGCCCATGCCACCATTCTGGCAGGCCCGATGTTTGTCCCTGCTATCCGGCTGCCGGTAGTTTTGTGGAATGCGCGTACTCGAAGTGGATCATCCCCTTGTTGCCCACAAACTCACCGTTCTCCGCGACAAGACCACTCCGTCGCCCGTATTCCGCCAACTCACCGAAGAACTGGTGACCCTGCTGGCCTACGAGGCCACCCGCGACGTCCACACCGAGCCGGTGGAAATCGAGACCCCGGTCACCCGGACCATCGGGACCGCCTTCACCAAACCAACCCCGCTGGTGGTGCCCATTCTGCGCGCGGGCCTCGGCATGCTCGAGGGCATGACCAAGCTGGTGCCGACCGCCGAGGTCGGCTTCCTGGGCATGGCGCGCAACGAGGAAACGCTGGACATCATTACGTACGCCGAGCGGTTGCCGGCCGACCTCACCGGCCGCCAGGTGTTCGTGCTCGACCCCATGCTGGCCACCGGCGGCACGCTGCGCGAATCCATCAAGTTCCTCTTCGCCCGCGGCGCCGCCGACGTCACCTGCATCTGCCTGCTGGCGGCACCGGAGGGCCTGCAGGCCCTGCGCGATGAGCTCGAAGGCAAGAACGTCTCGATTGTGGTGGCGTCCATCGACGAGCGGCTGGACGAGAAAGCCTACATCGTGCCCGGCCTGGGTGACGCAGGGGACCGGCTGTACGGCGTTGCCGGCTGAACCAGCCGGCGAGGTGGCAGATCGGGGGCCCGCACGTTCCAGTGCGTGTCCACATTTTGGACGGTTTGCAAACGCCGGCGCTTTGCATCTAGTGCGCCTCACCACGAGGCAAAACCAACAATGCATATTTATTCACTGGCGCCCCGCAAGAGCGGTGTTCGGCTGATATTTATGCACGGCCGTGGTGTGATGTGTGGCACAAAAGCACTGTTTCTTCTCACTATGTGAGACAAGCAGGCTTATATTACTTGCACGTAGGCATTGTTACGCGCCAAACTCATGGTTGTGAACAACAACGCAACAGCATCTGCAGCCGCAGCCTTCAGTTACGGGACGTATCCCGGCGCACTGGCGGACTGTTGCCGAATGCAGGCCTAACTCACCACCCCTCGAGTTAATCCAGGCAATTCATCTGTCCAATGGCGGGCGCCAGAAACACATCCCGTGCGGGCATACCCATGCATTCGCGCCGTGATGACGGCCATTTTCACACATGAGGTTCTAATGTCAGTTTCATCCGGATACGTCCACATCTCCGTCCGCAACGCCCAGAACCGCGCGGCAGCCGCGCAGCGACAGGCAGCCGGGCAGAACCCGCAGTTCGCCGGACAGCCGTCTTACCCGGGGGAACAGCAGGCCTACCGCGTGCTGCGCGCGGTTCCCGGCCAGTTCGACGCCGCTGCCCCCCATCCGACCACCGCCCCCACCCCCGTGGTCACCCCCAATGGAATTCCCGGCCCGCAGGCGGTGTCGAATGACACTGTTGCCCGCGGGTTCGTTCTCTATGTGGGCCTGGACGAGGAGGCTGCCGCCGCCCAGGGGACCACGCTGAGCAAGCTGGCTTCCCAGGTGCGTGCCTATGTGCAGTCGCTGGCTCCCGACGCCCAGACCCACGGGGCCGTGGCCCTGGCGCCGGCCGACGCCCCGGGCGAGAACATTGACGTGGTGCGCCAGGCACTGGGCGATCCGACCGTCAGCCGCCGTCCGCGGACCGCGGCCGTGGAGATACAGCGGCAGCCGCAGCCGGCCTCGCACGCCAGCCGTCCCAGCGGCGTCCTGATCGATCTGTCCCGCCGCGAGGTGCACCTGGACGGGGAGACCCTGAACCTGACGTTCAAGGAATTCGAGCTGCTCAACTACCTCGTGGAGAACGCCACCCGCACTGTCGGCCGCGAAGAGCTGCTCTCCGGGCTGTGGAAGAACGCCGAGGAAGTTCCGAACGAACGCACCATCGACGTGCATATCCGCCGGCTCCGTTCCAAGCTGGGCCGCCTGGCCAACACCGTTCGCACCGTCCGCGGCCAAGGCTACCGCTTCTATGAGCACCCGGAAGTAGTGGTCTGGGCCGCGCCGGAGTACTCCATCTAAGTCCTGCCCGGCTCCGCCGCCGCGCTACAGCCCGTACGCCTCGAGCAGGCGGAGCCAGACCTCGCTGATGGTGGGGTAGGAGGGCACGGCGTGCCAGACCCGGTCCAGCGGGACCTGGCCGACGACGGCGATGGTCGCCGAGTGCAGCAACTCGCTGACACCGGGGCCGGCGAACGTCATGCCCACGATGACCTTGCGGTCCTCGTCCACCACCATCTGGGCCCAGCCCTGGTAGCCGTCGGCATACAGCGAGGAGCCGGCGACGGCGATCGGCAGTTGGGTGGCGGACACGGCGAGCCCGCGCTCCCGGGCCTGCTCTTCGGTGAGACCGACGACGGCGACCTCCGGGTCGGTAAAGATCACCGAGGGAACCGCCGCGTCGTCGGCAGTACTGGCGAAGCGGCTCCACGGTTCCGGGTCGCCGTTCAGCTCGCCGGCCGCGCGGGCGGCAATCGCGTCCCCCGTGGCCCGCGCCTGGTACTTGCCCTGGTGTGTCAGTTGGGCTTTGCCTGCGGCGTCGCCTACCGCATACAGCCAGCCCCCGTCGATGCCGCCCACGCGTCCGCTGGCGTCGACCTGCAGCCGCTTCGGATCCTGTCCCAGCTCCTCCAAGCCAAGGCCGGAGAGGGCCGGCCGTCGCCCGGTGGACACCAGGAGCTTCGCGGCCGTGACGGTGTCCGCCGCCCCGGTCTCCCCGTCCGCACCCGCAGCCGTCAGGGTGAGGCTGACGCCGCCGTCGTGCGCAGCCACCCGTGACGCCGCCGTGTGGAGCCGGATCCTCACCCCGTCGCGGCGCAGCCCGGCTTCCACCAGCCGCCGCGCGGGTTCGGGGACGCTCGCCAGCAGGTCTCCGCGTGCCACCAAGGTGACGTCGGTGCCCAACCGGGCATACGCCTGCGCGAGCTCGCAGCCGGAGACGCCGCCGCCCAGCACCAGCAGGCTCTCCGGAACCTTCTGCGCAGCGGTGGCTTCGCGGGTTCCCCAGAAATCGACGCCGTCCAACCCGGGAAGCGGCGGCACGTTCGGGGAGGAACCAGTGGCCAGCACGACGGCGTGGCGTGCGGTGATGCGGGTCAAGGTCCCGTCGTCGTCCGTTGCCGTTACTTCGCGCGGACCGCTAAGCCGGGCGGTGCCTCGGACCAGTTCGATGCCGGCGCCCTTCACCCACTCCACCTGCGAGGCGTCGTCCCAGCCGGAGGTGAAGGAATCGCGGCGGGCCAGCACGGCCTCCGCCGCCAGGCCGCCGGTCACGGCTTCGGCCGCGCCCTTGACGCTTCGCGCGGCCTGCAGGGCCGTGCCCGGGCGCAGCAGGGCCTTGGAGGGCATGCAGGCCCAATAGGAACACTCGCCGCCGACCAGCGCCGATTCCACCAGGATGGTCTTGAGTCCGCCGCGGGTGGTCCGGTCCGCCACATTCTCGCCGACCGCCCCGGCCCCGAGTACCACGACATCCGCTTCCAGGGTCCGCTCTGCCATGTCCCGAGCTTCGCATCGCGCGGAGGCGCTGACAAGGGCCGCATACACTCGTGGTGTGAACGACCACCACCTGAAGAAGCTGATGATCATGCGCCACGCCAAGGCCGCGTGGCCGCTGGGCGTCGAGGACCACGAGCGGCCGCTGGCCCAGCGCGGCCACGACGAGGCGCCGCAGATCGGACGGTGGATGGTGGAGCACGACTGCATCCCGGACTTCATCCTGTGCTCGTCGGCACTGCGGACCCGCCAGACCTGCACCTGGGTGTGCAGCGAGCTGGGGGAGAAGGCGCCGACCCCCATGCTGTCCGACGAACTCTACGACGCGCCGGCCGTGCGGGTCCTGTCCGAGATCAACCGGCTGCCCGACACCATCACGTCCCTGCTGGTGGTGGCCCACATGCCGGCGGTGCAGGACCTGGCGATGCGGCTCGCATCGCGGGATTCCGACGAGGAGGCCGTGGTGGACATGGCCACCCACTATCCGACCTCGGGCCTGACCGTGCTGCAGCACGGCAAGAGCTGGGCGGAGCTGGACGGGCGCGACGCCGCGGTGACCGACTTCGTGGTGCTGCGCTGAGCGTGGCCGGGCGGCGCCTCGCGGACGCGTTTCAGCCGGGGCGGATTCCGCCGGTCAGCCGGTCAGAAGAGGAGGATCGGCTTGATCGTAGAACCGCTGGCCGAATCCTCGAAACCCTGGTTGATGTCGGCAAAGGGGTAGGTCTTGACCAGCTTGTCGTACGGAAACCGTCCCTGCTTCCACAGCTCGATCAGGCGCGGGATGAAGACCTGGTACACCGAGCTGCCCTGGACGTTCATTTTAAACGTCCATCCCTTCACCTGGGACTCGCCGATCTCGAACGGTGCCTCGGTGCCGAAGGTCGTGTTGCCCACGGCCACGAGCGTGCCGCGGAAGGCCAGCGCGCGCGCAGCCTGGTTGAGCACAGCGGGCACCGAGGTGGTATCGACGATGTAGTCCACACCCTCCCCGCCGGTGATGCGGTTCAGTTCCTCGCCCATGTCCGTCTTGGCGGAGTTAATGGTGTGGGTGGCGCCGAGTTCGAGGGCCGTCTCCAGGCGGTTGTCGTGCAGATCCACCGCGATCACCGTCGTGCAGCCGGCGATCTTGGCCGCCATGATCGCCGCCGAGCCGACCGCCCCGGCGCCGATCACCGCCAGCGATGATGCCGCCTCCGGCCGCAGCTCGTTGAGCACCGCCCCGGCACCGGTCTGCAGCCCGCACCCCAGCGGGGCGAGCATCTCCAGCGGAACGTCGGGGTCCACCTTGACCACGCAGCGCTCCAGCACGTTCGCGTACGACGAGAAGGACGACTGGCCGAAGAAGTGGGAGGCCACGGATTCACCGTCGGCCGAGAGCGCGGTACGGCGGCCACTGAGATTGATGGCGATGTAGTGCTCGCAGTAGGCCATCTCCCCGCGGCGGCACTGCTTGCACGTACCGCACGATGCCGGCGCCAGCACCACGTGGTCACCAGCCTTGACGCTCGTCACCGCTATGCCCACATCCTCCACCACGCCGGCGCCCTCGTGTCCGAGCACCGCCGGCCATTGGAGGGGATATGCCCCGTCGCGTGCGGTCGAATCCGTGTGACAGATGCCGGTGGCGACCATGCGGACCCTCACCTCGTCGGGCCGGAGATCGGCGAGCTCCAGTTCTTCGACTGAAAGCGGTGCGCCCGTCTCGCGTACGACGGCGGCGGTGACCTTCATGGGTATTCCTCCTCAATACGGGACCAACACATGACAGGAGCGCGCACGATGGCGCGGACTCCAGTTTTAACCGTCTCATGACGGCCGGGTCAGTGCACCTGCTAGATGCGGATGCGGCCAAGCTTGTCCGGGTTCCGGATGAGGAAAATTTCGCGGACCAAGCCCTCATCGATCCGGAAGCCGGCGACCGTGTCCACCGCACCGTCCGCGTCAACGGCCACCAGCCCGGGCAGCCCGTTGACGTCGGCGACATGCAGGTGGAAGGGGGCGTCCGGCTTGCCGGTGATGCCGAGCAGGAAGCGCAGCACCTTCTCCACCCCGTAGATGGGCCGCAGCGCCGAGGTCTTCTGTCCGCCGCCGTCGCTGGTCAGCACAACGTCCGGGGCCAGCAGGCCCAGCAGAGGCTCGATGGCCCCGGTGTTGGCCGCCTCCAGGAACTGTTCGGTGATCCGCCGGTGCAGGGCCGGATCCACCTGGTTCCTGGCTTGCCGGCTGGCAACGTGGCCGCGGGCACGCGAGATGAGTTGCCGCACCGCCGCGGGCGAGCGGCCCAGCGTCCGGGCAATATCCGGTGCCGGGTAGCCGAAGACCTCGCCCAGGATGTAGGCCGCACGTTCCAAGGGGGAGAGCTGTTCCAGGACCACCAGCATGGCCAGCGAAACATCGTCGGCCAGCACGGCGGCTTCGTCCGGTGCGGGAGGGCTCGGCGCATCCGGCAGGGAACTGACCGGCTCGGGCAGCCAGGGCCCGACGTAATTTTCGCGACGGCGCTGCTGGGCGCGGATCTGGTTCAGCGCCAGATTGGTTACCGTTCGCAGCAGGAAGGCGCGCGGTTCCCGGACATGGTCCTGCGGCACGTCGGAGAACCGCAGCCATGCCTCCTGCAGGACGTCCTCCGCGTCGGCGGCGCTGCCCAAGAGGCGGTACGCCGCCCCAAAGAGCAGCCCGCGGTGCTGCTGGAACACGGCCAGGTTTGCCTGGGTCGCCGTCATCTCAACCTCCTACGCTGCAGGTTTCCGTGAAGCCCTGGCTGGCCAGGCCTTGGCCTAACGCGGCGTTGACCCTCGACCGCTGGTGCTCCACACACCGAGCACATCGCGCTCAAGCTGAGTGTAGACGGTAGCCGGTGTGCCAGCGCGGAACCTCCCGCAGTTTCTCCGGGTCCACGCCCTGGTGATGAAATTTCCAGTATCCGAAGTTGAGACACTGGAGCCCGGAGAGGGGAGTGGCCGGTAAAACCGCTGGAGCCGCGGCACGTTGCCGGCAAAGAAAAATGCAGCCCGGTCGATGACCGGACTGCATTTCGTTGGTGCGCCCAGAGGGATTCGAACCCCCGGCCTTCTGTTCCGTAGACAGACGCTCTATCCAGCTGAGCTATGGGCGCTTGGCCTCGCGGCCGGATACAACTGTAGCGTGTTTGCCGGACAGTCGCCAAATCGAGGGAGCCCCGCCCGCCTCCGCCCCGGAATTCCGCGCAGCGCTGCTTGTGGGAGCGCCACCTCACCCCCCGAGGCCCGTCTGCCTGACCCAGAGGAGTCTCCATCGCCGGCCCGCCGGGCGGCCGCTGATCCCGGGAAGCCGCGTCGGGCAGCCCCTGAAGGGACACATTAACTAGACCGGTCTATATGACCTTAATCACACCTGTGGGCCTTGACACGTTGAAAATCCCCGGATTTCCGGGCTCTACCCATCTAGCCAGACCTATTTTCCTTTTTCTGCAGCCCGCTGGTCTAGCCATCGACCCATAGCATCTAGAAACACCACTGGCCCAGGAAAGGGATGAGTCATGGGCGATATCACGCGTCAGCCGGTTCTTGAGGAAACACTTATGGATGCCCCAACTACACACGCAAAGCTTCTGGCCTGGGTTGCCGAAGTTTCAGAGCTGACGCAGCCCGACTCTGTCTATTGGGTGGACGGCTCCGAAGAGGAGTACGCCCTCCTGACCGATCAGCTGGTCGAGGCCGGGACGCTGAAGCGGCTGAACCCGGAGCTGTTCCCGAACTCTTTCGTCGGCTTCTCCGACCCGAAGGACGTCGCCCGGGTCGAAGAGCGGACCTTCATCTGCTCCGAGAAGGAGGCAGACGCAGGGTTCACCAACAACTGGATGGACCCCGCGAAGATGAAGTCGATCCTCACGGAGCGCTTCGCCGGCAGCATGCGCGGACGCACGATGTACGTGATCCCCTTTGTCATGGGGCCTCTGGACGCGGAACAGCCGCAGTACGGCGTTGAAATCACCGACTCGGCCTATGTGGTCGCCTCCATGCGCATCATGGCGCGCATCGGCACCGACGTGCTGCGCAAGATGGAGCAAGAGGACGCCTTCTTCGTCCCCGCGCTGCATTCCGTCGGCGCCCCGCTGGAACCAGGGGAAGCCGACGTCGTCTGGCCGTGCAATGAGGAGAAGTGGATCGTGCACTTCCCCGAGGAACGGTCCATCTGGTCCTACGGCTCCGGCTACGGCGGCAACGCGCTGCTCGGCAAGAAGTGCTACGCCCTGCGCATCGCCTCGGTCATTGCCCGCGACGAAGGCTGGCTGGCCGAGCACATGCTGATCCTCAAGCTCACCAGCCCGCAGGGCAAGGCGTACAACATTGCGGCCGCCTTCCCCTCGGCCTGCGGCAAGACCAACCTCGCGCTGCTGGATCCGACCATTGAGGGCTGGAAGGCCGAGACCCTCGGCGACGACATCAACTGGATGCGCATCGGCAAGGAGGGCGAACTGCGCGGTGTGAACCCCGAGTACGGCCTGTTCGGCGTCGCACCGGGCACAGGCTGGAGCACCAACCCCAACGCCATGCGCGCCATCGCCAAGGGCAACTCCATCTTCACCAATGTGGCGCTGACCGACGACGGCGGCGTCTGGTGGGAGGGCATGACCGACGAAGTGCCCGATCACCTCATCGACTGGCAGGGCAACGACTGGACGCCTGACTCCGGCCGGCCGGCGGCGCACCCGAACTCGCGCTTCTGCACGCCGATCTCACAGATCGACATGCTGGCCCAGGAGTACTACAGCCCCGACGGTGTGGAGATCCATGCGATCCTCTTCGGCGGGCGCCGCAAGACCACCATCCCGCTGGTTACCCAGGCCCGCTCGTGGACCAACGGCATCTTCATGGGCTCCACCCTGTCGTCGGAGACCACCGCCGCCGCCGCCGGCGAAGTAGGTGTGGTCCGCCGCGACCCGATGGCCATGCTTCCGTTCATCGGCTACAACGCCGGCGACTACCTCAAGCACTGGGGCACCATCGAGGGCAAGGCCAACCCGGACCGCCTGCCCAAGGTATTCCTGGTCAACTGGTTCCGCCGCAATGCCGACGGCGGCTTCGCGTGGCCGGGCTTCGGGGAGAACTCCCGCGTGCTCAAGTGGGCCATCGAACGCATCGAGGGCACCGCGGACGCCGCGGAAACCCCGATCGGCTACATCCCGACCGGCGACTCCATCGACCTGACCGGGCTGGACATGACCCAGGCTCAGGTGGAAGAAGCCGTCAAGGTGGATCCGGCGGAGTGGAAGGAAGAGCTCAAGGGCATCGAGGAATGGTACGCGCAGTTCGGCGATTCCCTGCCCGATGAGCTGAACGCCGAACTCAAGCAGCTCCAGGCCCGCTTCGCCTGAGTGACTGAACGCGGGACGCCATGACAGGTTCCCGACATGAGGCCCCCGCGCACCTGCGCGGGGGCCTCATCCGCTTAACTGCGGACACACCGCGCGTCCGGTCTAGACCGGCTGCCCCGATTTCGCGCTCCCAACCCCGAAAGCGCTTCGGACCGTGGAATCGAATGCCGCTCGTTGGTATGTTGAGCCCTCCTACGCACGCTCACGAGCAACGACCCAAGGAGGGGCGTCATGGCCGATACGCAGGGCGGGGATGTCATCGATATCCTCACGACCGATCACCGCGAAATGATTGAACTGCTCAGCCAGATCGAGCAGACCGCCGACCCGGGCCAGCGCCGGGACCTGGCCGATACCGTCATCGCGGAGGTGATGCGCCACGCCGTCGCGGAAGAGATGCTCGTCTATCCCGCGATCGAAGAGCACGTGCCGAACGGCAAGGAAGAGGTTGAGCATGACAAGAAGGAGCACGATGAGATCGTCCAGCTGATGAAGCGGATGGAGGACGTTGACTCCTCCGACCCAACCTTCATGGAGCTGGTCAGGGAACTCGAAGGGCAGTTGCGCCACCACGCCAACGACGAGGAGACGGATCAGTTCCCGAAGCTGCGCGCCCACATCCCCCCGGAGCGGCTCGTTGAGCTGGGTGAAAAGGTCCAGAACGCCAAGAAAGTCGCGCCGACCAGGCCCCATCCCAGCGCCCCGCACTCCGAGCTGTTCCACAAGACCCTGGGCCCCGGCGTCGGCATGGTGGACCGGCTGCGCGACAAGCTCTCGGGCCGCCAGACCGGTTGAGTCCGTGGTGGTGGCCCGCCGCGGATCACGCGGGGCGGCGGTTCAGCAATGCCAAAAAGACGGGTTCCATCTGCGACGGGTGTGGCAACGAGGACACGACGAGGGGATCCAGTTCGCGGTAAAAGGCCTCGCGGGCCCGGCGCAGCGCCCCACGCAGCGCGCAGTTGTTGTTCATCGGGCAGTCGCCGCTGGCGGACTCGCAATCCACCAGATCCTCCCGCGCGTCGAGGGTCCGCAGCAGGCCGCCCACCGTCGCCAGCCGCCCGGCGGCGCTGATCCGGATGCCGCCGGAGCGGCCGCGCACCGCCTCGACCAGTCCGAGCGAGCGCAGCTTCAGCACCGCCTTGCTGACGTGGTTGTACGGGGTGCCGACGCCGTCGGCGACCGCCTGCGTGGTCATCAATTCGCCCTCCGGCGCCGCGGACAGCAGCATCAGTGCACGCAGGCACACATCGGAGAAGGCATTGATACGCATGCCGCCAATTTTAGCCGTCCGGCGCGGCCGGAATTGCCGCCGTTCCGCGCGGCGCCGGTGGATCAGCCCCGGGGAGGCCCGGCTTCTGCGTCGGGTTCCTCATCGGGCCAGACCAGGCGTTCCTGCGGGTCCACGAACGGGTCCGGGTAGCTCCAGGTGCCGTCGTCGTCGTGATGGTAGGGCTGGATGGCCGAGACCGCGATGCCGGCCGAGTGCTCCACGGCAATCTGGATCGCGTCGGCGTCCTCTTCGGGCAGGAAGATGTCGCTGATCACGGCGATGGCGCGGAAATCGGCGCGGTCATGGCGCAGGGTGGCGTACAGGTCCTCGATCATCCCATCCACGTTGACCTCGGCTGCCTCGGCGTCCAGGTCATCGGGGGAGACCACGACGAGCCGCAGGCCGCCGTCGTGCGTGGTGACCAGGGCCGCGGGCAGGAACGCCCCATGCTCGGTCAACTGTTCCTGCGCCACCCCGAGCCCGGTTCCGAACAGCGTGTCGATATCGGCCAGGATCTCCGCGGGGATGCCCTCCCGCCACGAGGCGCTCATGCTGTTTCCCGGACGCGGGCCAGGACGTGCCCGCGGAGGGTGTCGAGCAGGCCGGGGCTGGTCGCCTCGGCGTTCAGCCGCAGGAAGGGTTCGGTGTTGGAGGGGCGCAGGTTGAACCACCAGGTTCCGTCGTCGGCGATCACGGTGGTGCCGTCGAGCCGGTCCACGCTCACGCCGGTGCCCGCGTAGGGGGCCGGGCAGCTAACGGCCGTCGTGTCGGTTCCGGCCGCGGCGGGGTCGAACGCGAGGGCGGGGGCGAAGTCGGCCAGCACGCGGGCGATCGCGGCGTCCTTGTCTTCGACCTGGGAGTTCAGTTCGCCCGTGGCGTGGTAGGGGTCGTATTCGGCGGCAAGCTTGGACAGCGGTGCGTCCTGCTCGCCGAGGGCGGCGAGCACGTGCATGGCGGCGAGCATGCCGGTGTCGGCGTTGTAGAAGTCGCGGAAGTAATAGTGCGCGGAGTGTTCGCCGCCGAACACGGCCTTCTCCTCGGCCATGTGCGCCTTGATGAACGAGTGTCCCACCCGGGTGCGGACCGGGCGTCCGCCGGCGGCGGTGATGGTTTCGGGCACGGCGCGGGAGGTGATCAGGTTGTGGATCACCGCCGGGCTTTCTTCGCCGGCGGCGCGGGCGCGGGCGATTTCGCGCCGGGCGACCAGCGCGGTGATTGCCGAGGGGGAGACCACCGCCCCGGTCTCATCGATCACGAAGCACCGGTCGGCGTCGCCGTCGAAGGCCAGGCCGAGGTCCGCCCCGTGCTCGGTGACGGCGGCCTGCAGGTCCACCAGGTTTTCCGGTTCCAGGGGGTTGGCCGGATGGTTGGGGAACGTGCCGTCCAGCTCGAAATACAGCGGCACGACCTGAAGCGGCAGCGCCGGCAGCAGGGTGTCGCCGAGCACGGCGGGGGTGGTCATCCCGGCCATGCCGTTGCCGGCGTCCACGACTACCTTCAGCGGCCGGATGCCGGCCAGGTCCACCAGGGAGCGCAGGTAGGAGGCGTAACCGGCCAGCACGTTGGTTTCGCTGATGGTCCCGGGTTCGGTGCCGTCGGGGATCCCCGTCTCGAGGTACTTCTGCGCCAGGTCGCGGATGTCGAACATGCCGGTGTCGGAGGAGACCGGCACCGCCCCGGGCTTGGCCATCTTCAGGCCGTTGTACTGCGCAGGGTTGTGGCTGGCGGTGAACACCACCCCGGCGGCGTCCAGGGACCCGCAGGCGTAGTAGAGCTCATCGGTGGAGATCAGCCCCAGCATTTGGATGTTGGCCCCGCGGCCGGCCGCGCCGTGGGCGAACGCGGCGGCGAATTCCGGCGAGGACGGGCGCATGTCGCCGCCCACCAGCACGGTCTGCCCGGCCAGGGACAACACGTCCACGAACGCGGCGCCGGTCGCCTCGACGGTCGCCGCCGTAATGGTTTCGCCCACGATCCCGCGGACGTCGTACGCCTTGAAGGACAGGCCAAGATCTATGCTGCTCACTTCACCAGCTTATAAGGGGCTGCTGTGGAAAAGGGCCAGGTTGTCCTCGGCGGCTGCGATACTGGGCAGCATGGCTGAGCTGATCGACGGGACAACGGACGCGGTGACGACGGGAACGGCGGGGCCCGGGCAGGACGACGGCGGGCTGCGCGGGGAGGCCACCGCGCTGCTGCGTGCCCTGGTGGGCAATGACACGGCCCAGTTCCACGAGGGCCAGTTCGAGGCTGTCGAGGCGTTGGTTTCCGGCGGGCGCCGGGCGCTGGTGGTGCAGCGCACCGGCTGGGGAAAATCGGCGGTCTACTTCGTGGCGAGCCTCCTGCTGCGCCGCCGTGGCGCCGGCCCCACCCTGATCGTCTCGCCCCTGCTCGCGCTCATGCGCGACCAGGTGGCGGCGGCCGAACGCGCGGGGGTGCGGGCCGCGGCGATCAACTCGGCGAACCAGCTGGAATGGGGCCAGGTCCAGGAGCAGTTGGCCGCCAATACCGTGGACGTGCTGCTGGTCTCGCCCGAGCGGCTGAACAATCCGCGGTTCCGCGACGAACAGCTGCCGCAGCTGGTGCAAAGCTCCGGCCTGCTGGTGGTCGACGAGGCGCACTGCATTTCCGACTGGGGCCACGACTTCCGCCCGGACTACCGGCGGATCCGGGACCTGATCGCCCGACTGCCCGAGCGGGTCCCGGTACTGGCCACCACGGCCACCGCCAATTCCCGCGTGGTCCACGACATCGAGGAGCAACTCGGCGTGCATGCCGCCCCCGGGCACGACGGCGGAGTGCTCACCATCCGGGGCCCGCTCGCCCGCGCGTCGCTGCGGCTGGGAGTGCTCCGCCTGGCCAGCCCGCGTGCCCGGCTCGGGTGGCTGCTCACGCACTTGGACGACCTGCCCGGCAGCGGAATCATCTACGCCCTCACGGTTTCCGCCGCCGAGGACACGGCCCGGCTGCTCCGCGAGGCCGGCCACGAGGTGGCCGCCTACACCGGCCGGACCGATCCGGCCGAGCGGGAACAGGCTGAGGCGGCGCTGAAGGAGAACCGGGTCAAGGCGCTGGTGGCGACCAGCGCCCTCGGCATGGGCTTCGACAAACCCGACCTGGGCTTTGTGGTGCACCTGGGTGCGCCGAGTTCCCCGGTGGCCTACTACCAGCAGGTGGGGCGCGCAGGACGCGGAACTCCGAACGCCGACGTGCTGCTCCTGCCGGGTACCGAAGACCGGGACATCTGGGAGTACTTTGCCACGGCGTCGATGCCGAACGAGGGCACGGCAACGGCCGTGCTGCGCGAGCTCTCCGTCCCGGGGACCGTGCTGTCCACCGCGGCGCTGGAGACGCTGGTGAACCTGAAACGGTCCCCGCTGGAACTCTTGCTGAAGGTCCTTTCCGTGGACGGCGCGGTGCGCAAGGTCAGCGGCGGCTGGGAGGGGACCGGCCAGCCCTGGACCTACGACGCGGAGCGCTACGGACGCATTTCGCAGGCCCGGGTGGCCGAGCAGAACGCCATGCTGGACTACGAGAACACCTCCGGCTGCCGGATGGAATTCCTCGCCAGGGCCCTGGACGATCCCGCCGCGGCGCCCTGCGGGCGCTGCGACAACTGCGCAGGACCCTGGTACTCGGACACCATCGCGGCCGAGGCCACCGAAAGCGCCGGCGCCGCCCTGCAACGTGCCGGCGTCGAACTGGAGCCGCGCGCCATGTGGCCCAGCGGCATGAACAAGCTGGGCGTGCCGGTCAAGGGCAAGATCCCGCCGGCGGAGGCCAACGGCAGCGGCCGCGCCCTGGCCCGGCTGACGGACCTGGGCTGGGGCGGAAAGCTGCGCGAAGTCTTCGCGGACGGGGCGCCGGACCGCGAAGTGGACCCGGCCATGCTGAACGCCTGCGTCCAGGTCCTGGCGCAGTGGGGTTGGGCACAACGCCCGGTCGGCATCGTCAGCGTCCCCTCCCGCAGCAGGCCGCTGCTGGTGCAGTCACTGGCCCGCGGCCTGTCCGAGATCGGCCGGCTGCCCTACCTGGGCGAACTCACCGTCCCGCACGGCGGACCCCGCAGCGGCCCCGGCGGCAACAGCGCCTTCCGGTTGGCCGATGTGTGGGACCAGTTCCAGGTCCCCGAGGGCGGTGAAGCCTGGTTGGCGCAAAACCGCGGCCCCGTGCTTCTGGTCGACGACGTCGCCGACAGCCGCTGGACCCTGACCGTGGCCGGACGCGCGCTGCGCCTCGCCGGGGCCGAAGCGGTCCTGCCCTTTGTTTTGGCCCTCAAGGCCTGAGCCCAAGGCGGCCTGGCCGGACGGCCGCCCTGCCTGATACCTAGAGGTGCTATGGTAATACCTTGCAGATCTAGGTATCAGGAGGACCCTTTGCGCATTGACAAGGACCTGGTCGCCGCTTCGGCCACCCCGCTCGTGCTGGGGATATTGTCGGAGGGCGAACTATACGGCTACGCCATCAGCAAGCGCGTCAGCGAACTGTCCGACGGAGGGCTGGAGTGGACGGACGGCATGCTCTACCCGCTGCTGCACCGACTCGAACGGTTCGGGTATGTGTCGTCCTCGTGGGGCATCTCGGAGGCCGGACGGCGGCGCAAACACTACGCCATCACCGCCCAAGGCCGGGAGGTGCTCGCCGAGCGGCAGCAACAGTGGACGGTGGTCGCCGAGACGCTGCGGCGGGTGTGGCAGGCAGTGCCGCCGCCCGCGGCCCCGGTCGAAGGGTGGGCCTGATGGAACCGCATGCCGAGTTGGAAGCACAGATAGACCGGTGGCGCGGGTATGTCCGGCGGCGGCAGGCGATCTCACCCGCGGACCTCGATGAACTCGAGGACCACCTGCGCGGACAAATCGCCGACCGCCAGGCGTCAGGGCTGGACGACGAGGAGGCCTTCCTCGTCGCGATCAAGCGCCTGGGCAATCTGGATGCGATCTCGCATGAGTTCGCCCGCGAGCACTCCGACCGGCTGTGGAAGCAGTTGGTGCTCGTCCCGCAGGACGCCGACTCCGCAGCGCCGCCATGGCGGGAGCTCGCTGTCGTCCTCGCGCTCGCCGTGGGGGCAGGGGTGGCCGTCAAGGCAGGCACCCTGTGGCTCGACGGCGCGGTCCTGGCGCGCAACCTCGGCCTCCTCGTCTTCCCGTTCCTTGCCGCGTACTTCGCCTGGAAACGCCGGTTGACGGTGCCCAAGGCGGCTGCGCTGCTCGTCCCGTTCACCGCGCTGGCCGTGCTGCTCAATGCCTATCCGTTCGCGGCCGCCGGTTCCACCGAGGTGCTCGCCGTGCTGCACGCCCCGGTCGTCCTGTGGCTGCTGGCGGGCGTGGCGTACGTTGGCGGCAGGTGGCGGGAGCACAGCCGGCGCATGGACTTTGTCCGGTTCAGCGGTGAGCTCGCGATCTACTTCACGCTGCTGGCCCTCGGCGGGGCGGTGCTGATCGGGCTCACTTTCGGCGCGCTGCAGGCTGTCGGCGTCGACTTCGAGCCCGCGATGGAGGCCTGGATACTGCCGTTCGCCGTCCCGGGTGCGCTGGTCGTGGCCGCCTGGCTGGTCGAGGCCAAGCAGAACGTCGTCGAGAACATCGCCCCGGTGCTCACCCGCGTCTTCACGCCCCTGACCATCGTGATGCTGCTGGCCCTGCTGGCGGTACTCACGGCGGCAGGCGGCCTGGTGGACGTCGACCGGGGGCTGCTCATCCTGATGAACGCGATCCTCGTGCTCGTCCTGGCCCTGCTGCTGTACGCGATTTCTGCCCGCGACGCGCTGGCGCCGCCGGGCTTGTTCGACGGCCTGCAATTGGTCCTCGTCGCCGCCGCGGTCGCGGTCGACGCGGTCATGCTGACGGCGATGCTGACCCGGATCGCCGAATTCGGTACCAGCGCCAACAAGGTCGCCGCGCTCGGCCTGAACCTGCTGCTGTTGGTGCATCTGGTGTGGGCGGCGTGGCTCACCGTCGGGTT
Source organism: Arthrobacter sp. Y3223166 (assembly GCF_059090935.1). NCBI lineage: Bacteria > Bacillati > Actinomycetota > Actinomycetes > Micrococcales > Micrococcaceae > Arthrobacter > Arthrobacter sp. Y3223166. The sequence continues at coordinate 61,124 of NZ_JBNHGE010000007.1, forward strand.
CCTGCGCGGGCGGCGACCCTTCGCGGCGCTGGAGCGCTGGCAGACAGGGTACCTGCCGGTCTATGGCGCCTGGGCCGCCGTCGTCGTCGTGGTATTCCCGCCGGTTTTCGGCTTCGCCTGACCTGCGGGGCCGTAGGTCTGCCGCCACTTCCAACGTAGCGCGCACCGGGGGGCTTGCTGCAAGGCCCCCCTCATGCCCCAAACTGGCCCGGACGTGCGCTGAAGAGGCGCACGAAAAGGCTCGGAGAGGCGGGGTCGTGATGGTGGAGGTCATCGTTGCCGGGGGCGGTCCGTCGGGGATGATGCTTGCCGGTGAACTGGCGCTGGCGGGCGTGGATACGGCGATCGTGGAGCGCCGCCCGACGCCGGAGCTGGTGGGCTCGCGCGCGGGCGGCTTCCACTCGCGGACGATCGAGATCCTCGATCAGCGCGGGATTGCCGACCGGTTCCTGGCCGAGGGCCAGCCCGTCCAGGCGGCGTTTTTCGGGAACACGATGCTGGACGTCAGCGACTTTCCCACCCGCCACCCCTACACGCTCGGGCTGTGGCAGAACCATATTGAGCGGATCCTGGCCGGCTGGATCGAGGAACTGGGTGTGCCGGTCCATCGGGGCCTCGAGGTAACCGGCTTGGTCCAGGACGCCGCCGGTGTCGACGTGCATCTGGCCGACGGCGGGCCGATGCGCGCGCGGTACCTGGTCGGCGCCGACGGCGGACGCAGCGCGGTCCGCAAGGCGGCCGGCATCGGGTTCCCCGGCTGGGATGCCACGAAAAGCAGCCTGATCGCCGAAGTGGAGGTAACCGAGGATACGCCGTCGGGCATGCGCATCGACGAGGTGGGGGTCCACGGGCTGCACCCGATGGAGGACGGGCGAACGGTGCGGGTGGTCGTGACCGAGAAGCAACTGGGGCCGGCGACCGAGCCCACGCTGGCGGACCTCGGCATGGCGCTGTCCGAGGTCTACGGCACCGACTTCGGGATCCACCATCCGACCTGGATCTCGCGCTTCACCGACGCCACGCGGCAGGCCGCGGCCTACCGCAGCGGACGCGTGCTGCTGGCCGGGGACGCCGCGCACATCCATGCTCCTTCGGGCGGGCAGGGGATCGGGCTCGGCATCCAGGACGCCGTGAACCTCGGCTGGAAGCTCGCCCTGGTGGTCCGGGGCAGTGCCCCGGGCAGCCTGCTGGACACCTACCACGCCGAGCGGCACCCCGCCGGAGCCCGCGCGCTCAAGCACACAATGGCGCAGTCGCTGATGCAGCGGGCCGACCCGCGCGTCGGCGCCTTGGCCGACACGGTGGCCGGACTGCTCACGATCGACGAGGCCCGGAAGCGGCTGGCTGCACTCATCTCCGGCCTGGACGTCCGCTACGACCTCGGCGAGGGGCACCCGCTGCTCGGGCGGCGCATGCCCGATCTCGACCTGGTCACCGCCAGGGGCCCGCTGCGGGTGTTCACCCTCCTGCATGAAGCCCGCGCGGTGCTGCTGAACCTCGGCGCGCCGGGCAGCATCGGGTTGGGGCAGTGGGCGGACCGGGTGCAACTGGTGGACGCCAGGTACGACGGCGGGTGGGAGCTTCCCGTCATCGGTTCGGTCAGCGCGCCGGCCGCGGTGTTGATCCGGCCCGACGGGCATGTGGCGTGGACGGGGGACGGAACTCAGTCGGGACTGGATGACGCGCTCGCCCGCTGGTTCGGGCCTGCGCGGCCGTGACGCCGCGGCGGGGAGGAGGCGGGCCCTCATCAAGCGGCCGGGCCGCCGGAACGCGAGGCCCAGACGCAAAAACTCCCCCGGTTTCCCGGGGGAGTTGACGCGGAGACGGGGGGATTTGAACCCCCGGTCGAGTTTAACCCCGACCCTTCATTAGCAGTGAAGTCCATTCGGCCGCTCTGGCACGTCTCCATACGCTATTGCTAGCCACACAAGACTACCCAGAATCCGGGGCCAAGAGCAAAACCGCGAACGGCTCAGCCGGTCAGCGCGCGCCACAGGAACGCGTGCGAGAGCGCCTGCAACCGGGCCGTCTGCTTGTTGTCGCTGGCGCCGGCGTGTCCGCCCTCGAGGGCTTCGTGGAACCAGACGTTTTCGACCCCGAGTTCCTGCATCCGGGCGGCCATCTTGCGGGCCTGCACCGGGCCCACCCGGTCGTCCGAGGTGGCGGTCCAGATGAGTGTGTCGGGATACTCGGTGCCCGGCTGGAGCAGGTGGTAGGGCGAGAAGGTGCGGATGAACTCCCACTGTGCCGGGTCCTCGGGGTCCCCGTACTCCGCGATCCAGGAGTAACCGGCGGAGAGTCGGGTGTAGCGGGCCATGTCCAGCAGCGGCACCCCGCACGACACCGCGCCGAAGAGGTGCGGATAGCCGGTCAGCATGTTTCCCACCAGCAGGCCGCCGTTCGATCCGCCGGCGCAGCCCAGCCGCTCCCGGCGGGTGACCCTGCGGTCCATCAGGTCCTGCGCCACCGCTGCGAAGTCCTCGTAGGCGCGGTGCCGGTTGGCTTGGAGCGCCGCCCGGTGCCAGCCCGGGCCGTACTCGCCGCCGCCGCGGATGTTGGCCACCACGTACACGCCGCCGCGCCCCTCCTCGCTGCGCTGTTCCAGCCAGGCCCGTCCCACCGTGCCGCTGTAGCCGGGCGTACGCGCGACTTCGAACCCGCCGTAACCCGAGAGCAGCACCGGGTTGCCGCCGTCGTACGCAAGATCCTTGGGGCCCACCTGGAAATAGGGGACCTGCGTGCCGTCCTTGGAGGTGGCGAAGTGCTGCTGGACCTCGTAGGCGGAGGCGTCAAAGTACGACGGCGATGCCTTGACTTCCAGTGCCGGCCCACCGATGGTGCCGCGCGAGAGGGTCGACGGGGTGAGGTAGCCGGTGGCCACCAGCCAGTAGTCGTCGGATTCGTCGTCGTCCACCCCGGATGCATCCACGGCGTGCAGCGGCGGGCAGTCACGGAGTTCGGAGGCGGCCCACTGCGCGGCCGGATCCAGCACCAGGATCCGGGACGAGACGTCCTGCAGCAGGTTGAGCAGCAGGTAGTTCCGGGTCCAGCTCCAGGACTGCAGCGAGGTTGCCGCGTCGGGGGCGAAGAGGACCTGCAGGGAACGGTCGCCGGCCAGGAACGCCTCCAGATCGGCGGCGAGCAGGGACCCGGCCGGGTGGACGGTGCCGTCCAGTTCCCAGTCGTCCCGCGGCCGCAGCAGCAGCCACTGGCGGTGGAGATCCACGTTCACGTCGGTGGGAACGTCGATGGGCAGCCACTCGCCGTCGCGCCGCAGGTAGGTGCGGTAGTTGAAGAAATCGATGACGTCCACCGCCACGTCCCGTTCAAAGCCGGGGGTGGAGTCGTGGCCCACCTGGGCCAGCATGTGGTCTTGGGGGACGTCGAAGTACTCGGTGGCAGCCTCCGGAGCCTGGCCGCGGCGCAGGATGCGGCTGGTACGCGGGTAGGAGGAAGTGGTCAGCGAGCCGGGGCCGAAGTCGGTGCCCAGCAGGATGCGGTCCTCGTCCAGCCAGGAGACGTAGCTCTTGGCCACCGGGATGTCGAAGCCGCCGGGCACGAAGGCGCGGTCCTCGACGTCGAACTCGCGCAGCCGCACCGCGTCGCCGCCGTCGGGGGAGAGCCGCAGCATGGCACGCCGGTAGCTGGTGCCGTCGGCCGGGCGCAGGAAGGACGAACCGGCATAGACCCAGTCGACGCCCTCGGCGGCGGCCAGCGCGTCGACGTCCAGCAGCACCTCCCAGTCCGGGGAATCGGTCAGGTAGCTCTCCCAGCTGGTGCGGCGCAGCAGGCCGCGGGGATTGGCCTTGTCCCGCCAGAAGTTGTAGTAGTGCGGGCCGCGCTTGATGACGGGCGGGATCCGGTCCTCCGCGTCCAGGACTTCCAGAATGCCCGCCTCCAGCGCCGTGAACGAGTCGTCCACGAGCTTGGCCTCGGTGCGCTGGTTTTGTGCCTTCGCCCACTCCAGGGGCTTGTCGCCGTAGATGTCCTCGAGCCAGATGAAGTCGTCCTGGGGCAGATGCGCGGTGTCCTTGGCCATGGACCCATCCTAGGCATGCCGCCACGGGGAGCCGGTTCCCAACCCGTAGGCTAGACGGATGGACAATCCGGGCAGTTACCGTGTGGCGATCGTGGGCGCCGGCCCGCGGGGCACCTCCGTGCTGGAGCGGCTGCTGTCCAACCACCGGGCCCACGGCGGGGCGCGGCTGCGGATCCATCTGATCGATCCCTATCCTCCCGGCGCCGGGCATGTCTGGCAGCCGGGCCAGTCCCGGTTGTTCCTGATGAACACCCCCTGCCTGTTCCCCACGGTGGTGCCGGCCCCGGGGACCCCACAGGTGGGCCCCGATCCGGTGGCGGGCATGACCTTCGAGGCCTGGCGCTCCGCGGTCGCGGCCGGCAGCTTTCCCGAGGTGCCGCAGGACGACCGCGAGGAGGCCGCTGCGCTGGGGCCGGCCGATTTTCCCAGCCGGGCACTCTACGGGCGCTACCTGACCTGGACCTTCGCGCAGCTGGCCGCCCGGACCGGGGCGGACGTGTCCCTCACCGTGCATTCGGCGGAGGCCACCGGTCTCTCGGAGCACGACGGCGAATGGCAGCTTGAGCTGGCCGACGGTGCCACCGTGGCGGCGGACGCCGTGGTGCTTGCCCTGGGGCACGTTCCCGCCGCGCTGAATCCGGAGCAGCAGCAGCTGCAGGATGCAGCGGCCCGGCACGGCCTGAACTACCTGCCGCCGAGGGTGCCGGCCGACGTGGACTGGGACAGGCTCCCGCCCGGCCGCACGGTGCTGGTGCGCGGCATGGGGCTGAACTTTTTCGACCTGATGGTGCAGGTCACCGAAGGCCGCGGCGGAAGGTTCCTCCCGGCGACGGACACCGAGCCGTTGCGCTACGTCCCTTCGGGGAAGGAACCGCGGCTGGTGGCCGGCTCCCGGCGGGGCACGCCGTACCGGGCGAAGGCCAGGATCGACAGCTACATCCCGGCTGGCGTGGAGCTGCGGCATTTCACCACGCACGCGGCCAGCCTGTATGCCGAAGCCGGCGTGCAGCCCGGCTTCGACCATGACCTGTGGCCGATGCTGCACCGCGACGTCTACTGGGCCTACTACTCCACGCTCGCGCGGGTGGAACCGGAGTGCCTGAGCGTGCCGCCGGAGGAGCTGCTGGCCGGGCTGGAGCGGCTGCTGGCGGAGAAGACGGAGCCGGGCAGCCGCACCCTGCTGGTGCGGGCGGGGGCCTACCTGTCGGAACGGGTCGCCGGGCACCGGCTGCTGGACGTGGAGGCACTGGCCAAGCCGTTCAACGGGCGCAAGTTTGCCTCCGCGGCAGACTACGAGCAGGCCGTGCTGGACTATCTGGATGCCGATGCCATGGGTTCCGCCCGCGGTACCGACGATCCGCTCAAGATGGCCATCGGGGCACTCAACGCCGGGCGCTCGCTGTTGAAGAAGATTGTGGCCGACGGCGGCATCACGGAGGAATCGTGGCTTGCCGAGCTGCGCGGCTGGTTCGAACCGCTGGTCGAAGGGCTGGCGAGCGGACCGCCGGCCCAGCGCATCGAGCAGTTGGCCGCCCTGGCGCGGGCCGGCATCGTCCGGTTCGCCGGGCCGGAACCGGTCTACGAGGTGGACCCGGACAGCGGCCGGTTCCGGGTGACGTCGCCGTGGGTCGACGGCGCCGAATACACCGGCGCGTACCTGGTGGAGGCGATGATGCCGGCCAACCGGGTGGCCCACAACCGGTCTCCGTTGCTGCGGCGGATGCTCGAGGACGGCCTGGTCCGGCCGAGGCTGATGATCGGGCCCAACGGACAGCCGGTGACCTCGTCGGGCCTGGACGTGACGCTGCCGCCTTACCGTCCGCTGGACCGAAACGGCCATCCGGCCCGGAGCCTGTACGTGATCGGACTGCAGCTGTCCTCGGTCCAGTGGGGCACGTCGATCGCCGCCGAGGCCGGGGCGCCGGGCGACACCGGCGGCCGTACGCTGCAGGATGCGGACCGGATAGCGCGCGCCATCCTGGCCGCGGCAGACAACAGGAGCCTGGCCGGCCCCGCACAGGCGGGCACCGACGTGGTCGCCAGCGGGGTGCCGGGGTACTGACCCCGGCCATGGACGCGCGTAGGCCCTCCCCGGCGGGGGAGGGCCTACGCGTTTGTTTGTCTAACGGACGCTGCCGGCTGCCTTGTCCTTGCCCATGTCCAGGCCCACGATGATCGGATCGTGGTCGCTGGCCCGGTAGGGGTCCGGCGCATAGAAGTCGGTGGCGTTGTAGTTGTACCGGCTGTACTCCAGCGCGATCGACTCCACTGAGTTGATGTTCCAGATGTCTGCGCCCTCGACCTTCGCGTCCGCGGCGGGCGAGGCGAAGATGTAGTCCAGCGAACCGACCATGCCGCCGAAGCTGTAGCTGTGCTCGCCGGTCTTGGCGCCCTGGTCGACGTACCCGGCGTCGGTCAGGACCCTGATCGGGTCCTCCTTCGCGTAGGAGTTGAAATCGCCGGTCAGGAGCACCTTGTTGGTCCGGAACTGTTCCTGCAGCCGATCCGCAAAGTCCACCAGGGAATGCGCCTGCGCGGTCCGGGCGGCGTTCCAGGCGCCCTGGCCGTGGTCGGCGTTCTCGCCCGACTTCGGGCCGGAGCCCTTGGACTTGAAGTGGTTGGCAATCACGATGAAGGTATCCGAGGCGCCGTTCTTGGCCTTGAACGCCTGGGCCAGCGGCTTGCGGGCGTTGGCGAAGGCTGCGGTGTCGTTGTGGATCACCGACTCCCGCACCGTCTTTACCTCGTCCTTCTTGTAGATGAAGGCCGTGCGGATGAAGTCCTCATCCGCCAGCGCCGGCAGCTCCTCCGGCGACCGGACGTAGTCCCACCCGCCGTGCTGAGGCCCCTTGCCCGAATGCTTGCCGTGGTGGCGGGTGTCGCCCAGGTCCACATTCAGTGCCTCGGTCAGCGCGGCCAGGGCGGCGTCGCGGTCCTTGCCGAACTGCGCGGAGTTCTCGATCTCCTCCAGCGCCACGATGTCCGCGTCCAGCGCATTGATGGCTGCCACGATCTTGTCCTGCTGGCGTTCCAGGTTCGCCGCGTCCCAGGCGCCGCGGGCGTCGCAGTTCCGGGCCGTGACCGGGTTGCCGTCGCGGTCCGTGAAGGCACCGCATCCCGCCACCTGATCGCCGGTGGTGGTGAAGTAGTTCAGCACGTTGAAGGAGGCCAGTTTCACGCCGCCGACCTGTTCCGGAGCATCAGTGCGGGTGTTCTGGAACGACGCCGGCTGGACGCTTTCCGCGTTCTCCACCGTCAGGTGTCCCAGCGGCTGGAAACGCCAGAGATCGAACCGGTAATCCAGCACGACGTTGGTGGTGAATGTGGCCGGGGACCCCACCCGAACCGGATCCTCGGCGGAGAGGTAAGGCAGCGGGATGTCCTTGTTGGCGTCGGAGCCCAGGTAGTTGACGCTTGAGCCGTCGTCCAGCGTGACGGCCAGGGCTGCGTTCTTCTCGGTTTCGGCCCAGAACGCGTCCGAACCGTAGGTTCCGACGGCGGTCGGCTGCACCAGCGGGGAGTTTCCGGCGGCCAGGCCGATTTCACCGTACTGGTTCAGGGAGTAGTTGTCGGTGACGGTGAAGCCGCCCTGGGGAGCCAGCAGCATGCCCTCGAACTTCTCGCGCTCGTCGTCGGTGGCGGGCCACCCGATGGCGGCCGCCTTCGGGGCCGCGGCCGCCTCGGTGAGCTGCTTCAGTCCGTCGGCGGCCACCGTGAGCTCGGTCAGGCCGTGGAACTCGCTGACCTTGCCCGTGACCTCCACGAAGTCGCCGGCCTTCACCTGGCCGACGGTGGCGGGGGAGTAGACGAAGACGGCATCGGACGCCGCCCGGGCTGCCGCGTCGGTGTCGCCGCCGGTGCCTTCCGTCTGGAGGTAGTAGCCGTCAAAACCGCCCGTGGCGTAGGCGGCGGTGACCACGCCCCGGGTGGTCACGGTCTGGCCGGCCAGCGGGGACTGCGTGCCGGTGCCTTGGATGTCGGCGATGGCCACGGACCGCGGCTGCGGTACGGGATCGCCACCGCCGTCACCCCCGCCGGCGCCCTGCGGGGTGATGTCTTCGCTGAGGCTGAAGTCCGCGGAGTTGTTGTCGGTGTCCGTTCCCTCGGCGCGGTTCAGCGACCGCACGTCCTGGTTGCTGTCCGGCGCCCGGGCCGCTTCGGTTTCAAAGGTGTTCGAGGTGCCGTAGCCCAACAGGTCCACCACGTTGGCGCGGTCGACGACCGAGCCGGTGCCCAGGTCCGCCACCGCACCGGCCTGGTTCGACAGCACCAGGGTGCCTCTCGTGCCGGACGGGGCCATGCCGGTCACCAGGTCAGGCTCCGGCAGGTCCTCGCCGTTGCTGCCGTTGGAGTTGGCCTGCACCAGATAGTGTCCGCCGGCCTTGATGCTGCCGGACAGTTCTGCCACGGCACTGGGGTTTCCGGTGCCGGTGGCCGAGCGGTACTGCAGCGACCAGCCGTCGAGGCTGATGTCGGCGTCCGTGGGGTTGTACAACTCCACAAACTTGTTCCGGTAGGCCGCGCCGGCGCTGCCGCCGGACAAATAGGCTTCGTTGATCACTACATGGTCGGCGCCGGTGTCTCCGGCGATAAGGGTGGTGGGCAGCCGGAAGGTGGTTCCGGACGCGTCCGCGGTCAATGTGAAGTAGCCGCCGTCCAGCGCGGACGGTGCGGTGAACTCAAGGGAGGCAGCGCCGTCGGCCACCGGGAAGGTGCCCAGCGTGGTGCTGGTGCCGGCGGCGTCGACGTAGGCCAGCGACACCTCGGTGGTGACCGGGGCGCCCAGCGACGTCAGGTCCAGCTTGGCCACCTGCACGCTGACCTTTTGGCCGGGACTGACGGATTCCGGCGCGCCGGTGAGCTGCACGCTGCGCCGGGCGAAGTCCGGGGAGAGCGGGCTGTTGCCCCGGAGGTAGGTGATCCACGCGTCGCGGTCCACCAGGCCCGAGTCGCGGGTGTCGGTCCCGTCGTTGAAGATGTGGAAATTGTCGCCGCCCTGGGCAAGGAAGCTGAAGGTGCCCACGCGGTAGCCGCGTTCCGGGTCCAGCGGTTCGCCGTTGACCCAGACGCCGGTGATGCGTTCCCCCTCGGGCAGGGCCGGGTCGTAGGTGTAGTTGACGTTCTTGCTCAGGCCAAGCTGCAGGTAGGCGCGGCTCGGCACGTCGCCGGCGGCCGTGCGCTGCCACTGCTGCTCCAGCATGGCCTCGACCTGCGCGCCGGTCAGCGTGGTGGTCCACAGGTTGTTCAGGAAGGGCAGCACCGCGTTGGCCTCGGCGTAGGTGACGGTGCCGTCGGGCGCGTAGTAGAGCTCGTTGCGCAGGCCGCCGGGATTCACCACGCCGATCTCCGCGCCGCCGCGTTCGGCGGTAGACAGCGACGCCAGCAGCGAGTCGGCGACGAGGTTGCCCAGCGTCGATTCCGAGGCGCGGTCGTCGCGGTCCGGTTCCGTGCCGGCATCCGGCCCGTCGGGCAGGAACGCAGTGGTGATGTCGGCCGTGACAGAGCCGACGGGCTGGGCGCCGACCTCCGCGGCGTGCTCGAGTGCGGCTTGGACGATCGAGGATACCTCGGCCACCCGCGGGTACGCGGCCGCCAGGTCACCGTCCGCGGTCTTGGTCCGCGGCACCACGGCCCCGGTGTGCGCCACGACCTCGTCCGTCGCGGGGTCATAGCTTAGCTGCACCTGGCCGATGTTCTCGCCGTAGGAGCCTGCCTGCACCACGGGCCGGGTCTTGCCCTCCGCACCCGGGACCGGGGCGTCGAAGCTGTAGGCCTGGTGGGTGTGGCCGTTGAAGATGACGTCCACGTCCGGGCTGGTCTCGTTAACGATCCGATTGAACACGGCGCTGGCGCCCACCGCGCCGCCCAGATCGGTGTTGGTGTTCGCTCCCTCGTGGAAGGACGCGATGATGACGTCGGCTTCGTCGCCTTCGCCGTCGGTCAGCTGGGCCGCCACCCGGTTGACGGCGTCCACCGGGTCGCCGAACTCCAGGTCCGCGATCCCGCCCGGGGACACCAGCGAGGAGGTTTCCTCCGTGACCACTCCGACCACGCCGACGCTCACGCCGTTGACCGTGACCAGCTCGTACTCGGGCAGGGCCGGCTCCGTGGTGCCGGCACGGTACACGTTGGCGCCCAGCTGCGGGTAGTCGGACGCGGCCGCCACGCGGTCGGTCAGGTCCGCGAAGCCGCCGTCGAACTCGTGGTTGCCCACCGCCGTCGTCGCCAATTCCAGGGCGTTGAGCACATCGATGGTCGGCTGGTCCTGCTGCGTGGAGGACGCGAAGACGGAGGCGCCGATGTTGTCGCCGGCGGAGGTGAACAGCGTCCCCTCGGGGTTCTGCGCGCGGAGCTGCTCCACGGTGCCGGCGAACTTGACGGTGTTCGCGTCGATCCGGCCGTGGAAATCGTTGATGCTCAGCAGGTTCAGCTCGACCGGGTCGGCCGCGTGCGCAGGTAACGCGGCGAAAGGCGCCGCCACCAACCCTGCCGTCAGGACCGCCGCCAGCGCGGTCTTCGGTGATGAAGTAGCCATGTGGCCCTATCTCTCAGGTGGAAGTAATGCTCCTCGGACCGCAGGGAAGGGCTGCGGCACAGCTGGTTGCACGGTGCACAGGGCGCACCGCCCCCAGTCCAGCGGGCACGGATGAACGGGAGGTTACCCGAGGGCCAGAAGCAGTGGAAGACTTCTGCGAAAGAACGTTTAAATTCGCCGAGGAACGGCTCCCGCTCTTGACAGGAAGGCCGGGGCGACGTCCGGGTAGCTAGCTTTGGGGACGACGTCCGGGTAGCTAGCTTTGGGACGCTAGCCGGAGCTACCTAGCCGCAGTTACCACCGGGAAGGTACCTCCGGGGCGACGGCCGGGACGTTAGCGCCGGGCGTCCTTCAGCGTGCCGGTGACGGGCTTCGAGCCTTCCTCGCCGAGCAGGCACAGCAGCTCCCGGTCCTCCTCGCCGGTCCAGCTGGCCTCGGTCGGGTTGAGGTAGGTCAGCTCCAGTGCCGAATCGTCGTAGGGGATGCCGGCGAAGGCCTCGAACTCGGCCACGCAGAACTCCTCGGCCTTGGCCGCCACTTCCTTGTCGCCGGGAAAATCGCCCTCCGGCAGGTTGCTGGCGGCAAACGCCTCCAGCTCGTGGGCCTGGTCGCACGGGACGAACTCCACCTCGGTCAGGCGGTCGGTGTCCGGATTGTTCAGGCAGTCGCCCACCTTGATCGCGTAGGCGCCGGCCGCGGCGGCCTCCGTCACCGCACCGGACTCATCCCGCGGCGGTTCCTCCGTTTCACCCCCGCAGCCACTAAGCAGCGCCAGAAGGACGACGGCGGTGGCCGCCTTGAGGGGGCGGCGGACGGGTGCTGGCTGGCTGGGCACGGGTGGACTCCTCAAGCTTTGGTGCGAACGACTCCTAGCCGAGGGTATACCGGGGGAGCGCCGGGCCAGAATACTTGACGCCGGATGGCCGGCGTCCGGACCATCCGCCCGGCGGGACCGGGACCGCGGCCCGGTGTGGGAGCCAAATGCAGCAGGTGCCCGGGCGAAACGGCCCGGACACCTGCTGGAAGCGGAAGGTATGGGATTTGAACCCATGAGACGGGGTTACCGCCTACTGGTTTTCAAGACCAGCTCCTTCGGCCGCTCGGACAACCTTCCTTACCTTGTAGTCTGACACGGAGGGGTCTACCCGGGCAAAGCGCGCAGGCACCGGGGTTTTGATGCCCCGGACAAGGCGAAAGGCTGGTATGAAGGCGGTTTTCTACGACGGAGCAGGCGGACCCGAGGTCCTGAACATGCGGGAGACCGGAGCACCGCAACCAGCCGAGGGCGAGGTGGTGATCGACGTCGCCGCCGCGGGAGTGAACCGCGCCGACGTCCAGCAGCGCCTGGGCGTTTACCCGCCGCCGCCCGGTGCGTCCGAGATCCCCGGCCTGGAGGTGTCGGGCCGGGTATCGGCGGTCGGCCCGGGGGTCGGCGGGCTTCGGGTGGGCGACGAAGTATGCGCGCTCCTGGCCGGCGGCGGCTACGCCGAGCAGGTGGCGGTTCCGGCGGGCCAGGTGCTGCCGGTCCCGCGGGGAATCGATGTGGTGACGGCCGCGGCCCTGCCGGAGGTGGCGGCCACCGTCTTTTCCAATCTCTTCATGGCCGCGGGCGTGCAGGCCGGGGAAACGGTGCTGATCCACGGCGGCGCCGGCGGCATCGGCACCATGGCCGTCCAGCTGGTTGCCGCTTTCGGCGCGATCCCTGCCGTGACGGCCGGCAGCCGGGAAAAGCTCGATGTCGCGCGTGGGCTGGGTGCCGAGGTGCTGATCAACTACCGCGAGGAAGACTTCGTGGAACGGATCAAGGACGCCACCGGAGGCCGGGGCGCCGACGTCATTTTGGACGTGGTGGGTGCCAAATACCTGCAGCGCAACGTGGACGCGCTCGCCACCTCCGGGCGGCTGGTGGTGATCGGGCTGCTGGGCGGGGCCAAGGCCGAACTGAACCTCGGCCAGTTGATGGCCAAACGGGGTGCGGTCATCGGCACGACCCTCCGGGCCAGGCCCGCGGAGGAGAAAGCCGCCATCGTGCGGGCGGTCGCCGAGCATGTCTGGCCGCTGGTCGTCTCCGGCGACGTCAAACCACAGGTGCACCGCACGTTCGCCCTGTCGGAGGCGGCGGCGGCCCACGAGTACTTCGATTCCGGCGAACACACCGGCAAGATCCTGCTCACTACCCCCTGAAATCGGCCTTCCCGTTCCCTCCAAGCGACGTCGCTGCTACGGTGCTTCGTAAAAGCGGACGGCGTTCCACGAGGGGAGCATCATGAGCGAGAAATTCAGCGGACCCCGGCCCGGGCAACCCGGGAGGAATGGTCCCGCATCCGACGTCCTGGTGCAGGATCCCACCCTGCCGCCGGTAGCGCTGGATCCGGCCGCGGAGGCCGAGGCCCACAGGTGGACCCCGACCAAGATCGTGATCTGGGTGGCCATCGCCCTGCTCGGGGCCGTGAGTTGGAGTATCCTCGCGTTTTCGCGGGGCGAAACGATTAACGCGATCTGGTTCGTCTTCGCGGCCGTCTGCACGTACTTCATCGCCTACCGGTTCTACTCCAAGTTCATCGAGAACAAGCTCACCCGCCCCAACGACCTGAGGGCGACGCCGGCAGAGTACAACGCGGACGGCAAGGACTACGTCGCGACGGACCGCCGCGTGCTCTACGGCCACCACTTCGCCGCCATCGCGGGCGCCGGTCCGCTGGTCGGGCCCATCCTGGCGGCGCAGATGGGTTACCTGCCGGGCACCCTGTGGATCATCGTGGGCGTGATCCTGGCCGGGGCGGTGCAGGACTACCTCGTGCTGTTCTTCTCCATGCGCCGGGGCGGCCGTTCGCTGGGCCAGATGGCCCGCGAGGAACTCGGCGTGATCGGCGGCACCGCGGCCCTGATCGCCACGCTGACCATCATGATCATCATCGTGGCGATCCTGGCCCTGGTCGTGGTGAACGCCCTGGGCGAGTCGCCCTGGGGTGTCTTCTCGGTGGCGATGACCATCCCCATCGCCATCTTCATGGGCATCTACCTGCGTTTCCTCCGGCCGGGCAAGGTCAGCGAGGTCTCCCTCATCGGCTTCGTGCTGCTGATCGCCGCCATCATTGGCGGCGGGATGATCGCGGACACCGAGTGGGGCGCGGCGGTCTTCACGCTGGACCGGACCACCATCGCCTGGGGCATCATCATCTACGGCTTCATCGCGGCGGTACTGCCGGTGTGGTTGCTGCTGGCCCCGCGCGACTACCTCTCCACCTTCATGAAAATCGGCACCATCCTGATGCTGGCGCTGGCCATCGTGCTCGTGCGCCCGGAAATCAACGTGCCGGCGTTCAGCGAGTTCGCGGGCCGCGACGACGCCCCCGTGGTGGCCGGTTCGCTGTTTCCCTTCCTGTTCGTCACCATTGCCTGCGGCGCACTCTCGGGATTCCATGCGCTGATCTCCTCCGGGACCACGCCCAAGATGGTGCAGAAGGAGAGGCAGACCCGCTTCATCGGCTACGGCGGAATGCTGATGGAGTCCTTCGTGGCCATCATGGCGCTGGTCGCGGCCATCTCGATCGACCGCGGTATCTACTTCGCAATGAACGCCTCCGCGGCGGCCACCGGCGGCACGGTGGAAGGCGCGGTCGCCTTCGTCAATGGCCTTGGCCTGGCCGGCGTCAACCTGACACCGGACATGCTCACCGACCTGGCCAGCAACGTCGGCGAGGAATCGGTGGTTTCGCGCACCGGCGGCGCGCCCACCCTCGCCGTCGGCCTCGCACACATCATGCAGGGACTGATCGGCGGCATCGGGATGATGGGCTTCTGGTACCACTTCGCCATCATGTTCGAGGCGCTGTTCATCCTCACCGCGGTCGACGCCGGAACCCGCGTGGCCCGCTTCATGCTGCAGGACACCGTCGGCAACGTCCTGCCGAAGTTCAAGAACATGTCCTGGCGCCCCGGCGTCTGGATCTGCACGGCCATCATGGTGGCGGGTTGGGGCTACATCCTGATCCTGGGCGTCACCGATCCGCTGGGCGGCATTAACACGTTCTTCCCGCTCTTCGGCATCGCCAACCAGCTGCTGGCGGCCATCGCGCTCGCGGTCTGCCTGGCCATCGCGGCCAAGCGCGGGGCGTTCAAGTATCTGTGGATTATCGGGCTCCCGCTGGCCTTCGCCGCCGTGATCACCATCTGGGCCTCGATCCTGAAGATCTTCAGCTCGGATGTGAAGGTGGGCTACTGGGCCAACCACATCGCCCACCGCGAAGCCTTGGCAGCCGGTGAGACGAGCCTCGGAAACGCATCCTCCGTGCAGGAGATGGAGGCGGTGGTCCGCAACACCGCGGTGCAGGGCACGCTGTCCATCGTGTTCGTGGTGCTGACCATCATCGTCATCGCCACCGCCCTCATCGCCACCTATAAGTCCTGGCGGCTGGGCGGGGAACCCTCGCACGAGGACCCCGCGGTGGTCTCCGCCATCTACGCGCCGGCCGGCTTCCTGGCCAGCCGGCCGGAGAAGGAACTGGAAAGGCAATGGAACGAACTGCCGGCCGACACCGGTCGGGCCAAGGCGGGCCACTGATGTCCGGCGTCATCTGGCCCCGCGCCCGGAGCGGCTGGCAGAGCTTCGCCTGGTTCTTCCAAGGGGTGATGGGCGAGCACGCCTACCAGGACTATCTTCGGCACCACCGGCGGGCACATCCGGGCACGGAGCCGATGAGCGAGCGCGAGTTCTGGCGGGACAAGACGGACCGGCAGGAGAACAACCCGCAGGGACGCTGCTGCTGACCGGGGCCGGATATGCTCTGCGCCCGCTGTCCGTCTCTGGCAAGATGAAAACATGAGCGAAGAGCAGACGCCGCAGCCGGCAGAACCGGTCATCCTCCCCGCGCTGCCCAGCGGCCACAGCCCGGCCGGCGGAGAGCCCCCGAGCCCGGGGCCCGGTCCCGCCGCGCGGCGGCCCGGCCGCGGCAATTCGGCGCTGGCCGACCTGGTCGATGAACCGGCGAAGGTCATGCGGATCGGCACGATGGTCCGCCAACTGCTCGAGGAAGTGCGCAGCGCCCCGCTGGACGACGCAGCCCGGGTCCGCCTGGCCGAAATCCATGAGCGGTCCGTCAAGGAGCTGGAGGACGGGTTGGCACCGGAGCTGATCGAGGAAC
Organism: Arthrobacter sp. Y3223166; assembly: GCF_059090935.1. Lineage (NCBI taxonomy): Bacteria > Bacillati > Actinomycetota > Actinomycetes > Micrococcales > Micrococcaceae > Arthrobacter > Arthrobacter sp. Y3223166. Next base: position 76,842 of record NZ_JBNHGE010000007.1, read on the forward strand.
TGCACCGGATCAACCTGCCGTTCACCGACGACTCCACGCCGTCGGACGCCGAGCTGCGCATCGCCCAGGCGCAGCTGGTCGGCTGGCTGGAGGGCCTCTTCCACGGCATCCAGACCGCCATCGCGGCACAGCAGGCCCTCAACCAGCAGATGGCGGCCCGCATGCAAATGCGCCAGCTGCCGCCCGGCACCATGATCGCGCCCGGCGTCGTGATTGGCGACGACGGTGAACCGCGGCGGGCCACCGGAGCCGAGGGGGAGAACGCCGGCTCGGTGCAGGGCGGCGAACGGCACGCCGGACCCGGACAGTACCTGTAGGGCCGGTGGCGCTCTTCGGTGCCGCCCGGCAGGCCCGCCGGGAGGATAAGGAACTCGGCAAGGGCATTTGGCGCCGCGCGCACGACCGCTTCCGGCGCGCCCTGGAGCGCTACCACCAGGTCCTCGAGGGCGTGGAGGACGACGGCCTCTACGGCGAGCTGCTGCCGGTAGCCGACCAGCTCGCCGGCCTCCTGCCACGAGTGCGCAGTTGCTGCACGACCGCCCAGTCGCTGCATCCCACCGACGGACTGGATATTCCCGGCGGCGTGCTGGCAGATGTCCACCGCAGCCTTTCCAGGGCGGGCAACTCCCTGGCGGCGGCCGCACAGGCCGCAGCGATGGTCAGGCTCGGCGGCAGCCAGGGCTACGAAGCAGGCGTCGAGAACGTGCGCCGGCGCGCCGCCGTCGTGCTCGCGGACCTGGCCGATGCCGAGCGCCTGCTGGCCGGCCTGAAACACTGACCCGCACCCTGCCTACGCGGCGGAAGCCGGGAAACAAAAAAGCCCTCCGCCGGCTGTGTGCCGTGCGGAGAGCTTCGATGGAGCCCCCTGCCAGAATCGAACTGGCGACCTTTTCATTACGAGTGAAACGCTCTACCGACTGAGCTAAGGAGGCGGGGATCGTGACCGTTTCCGGGCCGAATCCACGAAGAACAACTATATGGGAGCCGTGCCGGGCCGGTCAAAACGACCGGCCCGCGTCGGCTCAAGAGCAGGCGGTGCCCTCGGCCGGCATGGTGCCGTCGGCGAAGTAGCTGTCCACCGCATCGCGGATGCAGGTGTTGCCCCGCCCGTACGCCGTGTGGCCTTCGCCCTCGTAGGTCAGCAGCGTGGCCGACGCCAGGTCCGCGGCCATCGATTCCGCCCACTCGTAGGGGGTGGCCGGGTCGCCGGTGGTGCCGATCACCAGCATCGGCGCGGCCCCCTCGGCGTGGATCGGGGCGCGTTCACCGGTGGGCTCGTACGGCCAGTTCTTGCAGTTCACCCCGCCGTAGGCCAGGTAGCGGCCGAGGGTGGGGGAGGCCTGCTCCAGCTCCTTGGCGTCCTCGCGCATGGCGGCCAGATCGGTCTCCATCGGATAGTCCAGGCAGTTGACCGCCATGAAGGCGAACGTGCTGTTGCTGGTGTAGCGGCCGTCGGAATCGCGGCCGGCGCTGCTGTCCGCGAGCAGCAGCACGGTGCTGGGGTCGCCTTGGAACGCGCTGGCCAGCGCCTGGGTGAGGATCGGCCAGCTGGCGTCGTCGTACAGCGGCACCAGCAGGCCGGAGACAAAGGTGCCGACCGGGACCAGACGGCCGTCCGACGCGGTGAGCGGGCTCTCCTCGACGGAGCGGATCAGGTCGCGCAGCTGGGCCACGGCGTCGTCCACGCCGCCGTTCATCGGGCAGCCGGCGTTCTCCAGGCAGAACTCCGCGTAGGCGTGGATGGTGTCCTCGAAGGCGGCCGCCTGGCCCAGCGTGATCTGCTCGTTGCTCAGCGAGGGATCCAGCGCACCGTCCAGCACCATCCGGCCGGTCCGCTCCGGGAACAGCCCCGCGTAGGTGGCACCCAGGAACGTGCCGTAGGAGAAGCCCAGGTAGTTCAGCTTTTCGTCGCCGACGACGGCCCGGATGATGTCCATGTCCTTGGCGGCGCTGACCGTGTCCACGTGGCCCAGGACCTCGCCGGTCTTCTCCGCGCACTGGGCGGCGAGCTCGGCCGCATCGTCGATCGCCCGCTGGAGGTCCTCGGCCGAGTCGCGGTCGTACTCCGTCTGCCGGGACTCGTCGCGTTCGGCGTCGGTCTGGCAGGTCACCGGCGCCGAGCGTTGCACGCCGCGCGGATCAAAGCCGACCAGGTCGTACTCGCTCCGCAGCTGCTCGGAAAACATCGTCTGGAGGCCGTCGCGCAGCAGGTCGTAGCCGGAGCCGCCGGGCCCGCCCGGATTGACCAGGATTGACCCCTGCGCCGAACCGCCGGCGTCGCTGCGGATGGCGGCGATCTGGATGCTTTCGCCGCCGGGGTCCGCGTAGTCCAGCGGCACGTCGACGTCCGCGCACTCCAATCCGCTCTCGCACGGCTGCCAGTCGACGTCCTGCGTGTAGTACGGCATCAGTTCTTCGGCCACCCCGTTGGTGACCTGCGCCGGGTCCGCGGCCTCGCGCTCCTGTTCCGGGGCGATCACGGAACAGCCGGTGCCCAGCAGGAGGACGACGGCGGCCAGCACCGCTGCTGGGGAACGGCGCGTTGAAGCGGGGTGCCTGGGGCGGGTGCGGGGCATGCGGGCGGCTCCTGGATAGTGCTGCGTGCGGGTCCGGGGACTCAGAGCAGGCTGACGGCCATGGCTTCCATGGCCAGGACGGGGGCAACGTTGGTGCCCAGGCGCTGCCTGGCCTGGGCAATGGCGTCCATCCTGCCCAACGTCTGTTCGGGGGTGGATCGTTCCGCGTAGGCGGTCAGATCCTGGCGCAGGTATTCGTTGACCAGTTCGGTGCCGGTACCCAGCTGGAGGGTGAGCACGTCGCGGAAGAACGTGCTCAGGTCGATCATCACCCGGTCCAGCGAGTCGCTGACACTGCGCTTGGCGCGGCGTTTCTGGTCTTCCTCCAGCCGCTTGAGCTGGCTGCGGATGGCCGGCGGCATGGCGCCCTTCTCGGGTGCCCCGAGCGCGACCAGCAGTGACTCGCGCTCGGCCTCGTTGCGCTGTTCGGAGGCGGCCGCGGCGTCGGCATTGGAGATCTCCACGAGTTCGCCTGCGGCGGTGACGGCGTCGGCCACACCGCGCAGCCGCAGCGGCAGCCGCACAATCGTGTCGCGGCGGTGGCGGGCATCGGCGTCGGTGGCCAGGCGGCGGGCGACGCCGATGTGGCTTTGGGAAACCCGGGCGGCGAAGCCGGCCAGCTCGGGATCCGCGCCGTCCCGGCGGACCAGGAGGGCGGCGACGTCGTCGGGCGGCGGAATGCGCAGGCTGACCGGGCGGCAGCGCGAGCGGATGGTCACCAGGACGTCCGCAGGGCTGGGCGTGCACAGGATCCAGATGGTCCGCGGGGGCGGTTCCTCGATGGCCTTGAGCAGCACATTGGTGGTGCGCTCGGTCATCCGATCCGCGTCCTCGATGATGATCACGCGCCAGCGCCCCGAGGACGGCTTGTCCTGCGCCTTGCCGACCAGTTCGCGCATCTCCTGAATGGAGAACGTCACGTTCTCGGTGGCCACCAGGGTGGCATCGGCATTGGAACCGGCCAGCACCGTGCGGCAGGCATGGCAGGCCCCGCAGCCGCGTTCGGCCGGATCCGCGTGGTCGCACAACAGCGCCGCGGCGAAGGACTTGGCGGCGTTGCTGCGGCCGGAGCCGGGCGGGCCGGTAAAGAGCCAGGCGTGCGCGGGGCGTTCGGCGGCGGCCGCCCGGCTGAGCTGTTCGATTACCGCGGCCTGGCCGGGCAGGTCGGACCAGACGCTCATGCCAGCAGCTCCCGCACCCGGGCCATGATCGCCACGGTCAGGTCGTCGCGGTCGGCGGCGGCGTCCAGCACCAGGTACTTCTCCGGGGCTGCGTCGGCCAGTTCCACAAAGGCGTCCCGGATCCGGGAGTGGAAGTCGTCGGCCTCTGACTCCAGCCGGTCCTCGGCGGCATCCCCGGCCGTGCGCCGCTCGCGGCCCTGCTGCGGGGCAACGTCCAGCAGCACGGTCAGGTCGGGCAGCAACCCGTCCGTGGCCCACAGGTTGAGCTCCCGCACCGCCGCCAGTCCAAGCCCGCGGCCGGCACCCTGGTACGCCACCGAGGAGTCGATGAACCGATCGCAGACCACCACCTCGCCGCGCTCCAGCGCCGGCCGAATGACCTGTTCCACGTGGGCGGCCCGGGAGGCGGAGAAGATCAGGGCCTCGGTGCGGGCGTCGATCTCGCCGTGGCCGTGTTCGAGCACCAGCGCGCGCAGCTTTTCCCCCACGGGGGTGCCGCCGGGTTCCCGGGTACGTAGCACCGTCCGGCCCATCCCCTGCAGACGCTGTTCGACGGCGGCGGCCTGGGTTGATTTTCCGGCCCCGTCCCCGCCTTCGAATGCGATAAAGAGGCCGCGTGCGGTGGCGGGCTGGCGGTCGGAACTCACCTGATTAGCCTAGCGGGAATCGCCGGGGCCCGCGGGACGGTCACAGTTAGCGTGTGGATGGCCGTGGTACTAATGTGCTCTCATGACCGACGCCTTCTCCCACGGCCGCCAGGATGCCGGGCAACTCGCCCCGGACACCGTTGTGGTTTCCTCCGGACGGCCGCCCCGCGACCACGACGCACCGGTCAACCCGCCGCTGGTGTTGTCCTCCACGTTCTTCGGCCGGGGCGAAGTGGTGCAGGGGGACCGCGCCTACGGCCGCTACTCCAACCCGACCTGGGATCCGTTCGAAGAAACCCTGGCCGAGTTGGAAGGCGCGTCCCTGCCGGGACTGGTCTTCGCGTCCGGGCTCGCGGCCGTTTCGGCCGCGCTGTCGCTGCTCCCTCCCGGCGGGGTGCTGGTGATGCCGCGGCACAGCTACCAGGGCAGCCTGGCCATTGCCGAGCAGTTGGCCGGGCGCGGGGAACTGCAGTTGCGCACGGTGGACATCGCGGACACCGCCGCCGTCACGGCCCAGTTGGCCGGCGCCGGCATGCTCTGGCTGGAAAGCCCGACCAACCCGATGCTCGAGATCGCCGAAGTGGAGGTGCTCGCCCGGGCCGCCCACGCGGCCGGCGCCCTGGTGGTCGCGGACAACACCTTCTCCACACCCTTGGGCCAGCGCCCGCTGGCGGCGGGGGTCGACGTCGTCGTGCATTCGGTGACGAAGTACCTGGCCGGCCATTCGGACGTGGTGCTCGGCGCCCTGGTCACGTCCGACGAGGACCTGCGCTCGAAGCTGCTGGTGCACCGGTCGCTGCGCGGCGCCATCGCCGGGCCGTTCGAGACCTGGCTGGCACTGCGCGGCGTGCGGACTCTGGCGCTGCGGGTGGAACGCTCCCAGGCCACTGCCGGCGAACTCGCCCGAAAACTGCAGCAACACCGGGCCGTGGAGGCCGTGCGCTACCCCGGCCTGCCCGAAGACCCGGGGCACGCCCGCGCCGCGGCGCAGATGGACGGCTTCGGCTCCATCATCGCCATTCAGGTCAAGGGCGGGGCAGCGGCCGCGGACAAGGTCATTGACGCGCTCAGGCTGTGGCTGCCGGCCACCTCGCTGGGCGGCGTGGAATCGCTGATCGAGCGGCGCCGCCGCCATGTCAACGAACCCGAGAGCGTTCCGGAGAACCTGCTGCGGCTGTCGGTGGGAATCGAGAACCCCGCCGACCTCTGGGCGGACCTGGACCAGGCACTCGCCGCGGCGGACGTGTGAGGCTGCCGAAACGCACCCCCACCGGTTAGGCTTAAGCCGTGCTACTCGCCTACGACATCCAATACTGGCTCTACACGGTCCTGGGGCTGGTCGCCCTGGTGATCGAGATATGGGCGCTGGCGGATTGCGTGGGCCGCAAGGCCGACTACTTCCAGGCCGCATTCAAGAAGACCAAGGGCTTCTGGGTCGGCGTGCTGGCCGCCTCCACGGCGGTCGGGGCCCTGGCCGCGTTGGGCGCCGGCGGCCTGGGCACGTGGATGATCTTCCAGCTGGCCGCCGTTGCCGCTGCCGGCGTGTACCTGGCGGACGTCAAGCCCGCCCTGATCGAGGTCAAGGGCGGCGGGTCCGCCTACCCCTGGTAGGTTCTGCCTCACTCACCCCGCGGGCGCGACGGCGTGCCACGCCACGGTGACTTCCCCCAGCCGCCACCTCGACGGCCCGTCGAGAAGCGGCCACCCGGCGTCGTGCATCCTCTGGCACATGGCCAGCCAGCGCTGCCGGATTCCGAACGCGGCCAGCGGAGCCGCGTCTGCCCACGCGCGGTCCAGCGCCTGCAGGTAGCGGTGCACCCGCTCGCCGGGAACATTGTGGTGGATCAGCGCCTTGGGCAGCCGCTCGGCCACCTCGGAGGGCCGGCAGAAGGCGCCGAACCGCAGCGAGATGCTCAGCGAGAGCGGCCCTTCCGGCGCCACCGCGATCCAGGTGGCGCGGCGGCCGATCTCATCGCAGGTGCCGTCGATGAACAGCCCGCCCGGCGCCAGCCGTCCCCGCACCGTGTCCCACGCCGCGCCGTACTCGGATTCCGGGTACTGCCGCAGCACGTTGAACGCGCGGACCACCGCGGGCCGCCGGCCTGCCACCGGGATTTCGAAGCCGCCCTGCCGGAAGGTCAGGCCAGGCCGCTCCAAAGCCTTGGCCACGGCGACGCGTGCCGGCTCAATTTCGATCCCGATCACCTCAATGTCGAGGCGCACCCGGGACAGGCGGTGGTGGAGTTCGACGGCGGTGGTTGGCGCCGCCCCATAGCCCAAGTCGATGACGAGCGGGTCCGCCGACCGGCGGAGGCAGCCGGCGGCCGGACCGGCCAGCCAGCGGTCCGCGCGGCGCAGCCGGTTGGGACTGGTGGTGCCGCGGGTGGCCGTGCCGATGGGTCGGCGGACGGGACGGCTGGCGGCGGCGGTCGTCTGAGGCACGAGAAAAAAGAATAGGGGCACGGCGGGCCCGCACAGGCCGCTACGGGCCGGATGTGCGCAAGGTCACTGGCGGGAATCGCGGGACTGCCCCCGGGTTTGACCCCGTAATGTCATGCCGCTGCCGCCGGTGCCGTGCGGTGCTCCGCTAGGATGGCAGCCATGACTTCCACCTCGAAACACACGCTGGTCCTGTTGCGCCACGGGCAGAGCGACTGGAACGAAAAGAACCTGTTCACCGGCTGGGTCGACGTCCCGCTGACCGACCTGGGACGCAAGGAAGCGCACCGTGGCGGCGAGCTGCTGGTCGAGCACAATCTGCTTCCCGACGTCCTGTACACCTCGCGGCTGAAGCGGGCCATTGTCACGGCCAACCTCGCACTGGAGGCCGCCGACCGCAGCTGGATCGACGTCAAGCGCAGCTGGCGGCTGAACGAGCGCCACTACGGCGCCCTGCAGGGCAAGGACAAGGCGCAGATCCGCAATGAGTTCGGCGAGGAACAGTTCATGGTCTGGCGCCGGTCCTACGACACTCCGCCGCCCGCCCTGGACGACGCCAGCGAATGGTCGCAGGCCAACGACCCCCGCTACGCGGATCTGGGGGACGCCGTGCCGCGGACCGAATGCCTGAAGGATGTGCTGGAGCGCTTCCTGCCGTACTGGGAATCGGACATTTCCGTGGACCTCAAGGCGGGCAAGACGGTGCTCGTGGCCGCGCACGGCAACTCGCTGCGCGCCCTGGTCAAGCACCTGGACGGCATCAGCGACGAAGACATCGCGGGGCTGAACATCCCTACCGGCATCCCGCTGGTGTACGAGCTGGACGAGAACCTGAAGCCCGTCACCGCCGGCGGCACCTACCTGGATGCCGCGGCCGCGGCGGAAGCCATCCAGGCCGTGGCGAACCAGGGCAAGAAGTAGCCACACGCCAAGAAGTTGCCGCACGCTTAAGCAGGAAGGCCGGCTCCCCGCGGGGAGCCGGCCTTCCTGCTTAAGGTCCTGCGTTACACGGACTGGCCGTTGGGGCGCCATTCGCCGGTGACCAGGTAGGTCACCTTGCGGGACACGGAGACGCCGTGGTCGGCGAAACGCTCGAAGTAACGGCTCGCCAGCGAGACGTCCACGGTGGTCGGCCCGGAGGAGTTCCAGGCCGGATCGGCAATCGCCTTGAAGACGCCGGCATGCAGCTCATTGATGCGGGAGTTGTACGTGTCGATCTGGGCGGCGAGGTCCAGGTCGCGGGTCTCGAGCAGTTCGGTCAGCTTCTCGGAGATCGCAATGTCCTTCTCGGCGAACTCCCGGAACGTGTCGCGCAGCGATGCGGGGATCACGAGGTCCGGATAACGCAGCCGGACCAGTTGCGCGATGTGCCGGGCGAGGTCGCCCATCCGCTCCAGCGAGGCGCTCATCCGCAGGGCGCCGACAATCATCCGCAGGTCCGAGGCGACCGGACCCTGCAGCGCCAGGATGTCAATGGAACGCTCGTCCAGGTCCGTCTGGAGGAAATCGATCCGGGCGTCGGCGGCAATGACTTCCTGGGCCAAATCGATGTCGGCGGTGTCGAGCGCCGTGGTTGCCTTCTGCATCGCCTCGGTGACCAACCGGGAAATCTCTACCAGCTGCTCTCCGACTTGATGGAGTTCGGCCTGGAAAACCTTGCGCACTGGCGTCCTTTCGCTTGTGTACGTGGAGCATAGGGGTCCTAGCATCCCACTGGCTTCATACCCTCTCAGCCTGCGGTGAACTATTACGCCACCTCAAGTGAACGTTAGTTGAACGGGGAGGCGATTGCTACCGGAACGGCCCTGGCACGTGCCCGGCTGCGCCTAAGCTAGAGGCGTGGATCCACTGATATTCGGCTTGCTGGCAGGGCTCGTGGGCTTGGTGCTGGGCAGCTTCGGTGTGCTCGCCTTCGGCCTGAGCGATCGCCAACGGCGGCGCCTGCAGGAAGTGGACGAACCGACGCTGCCGGACGGTGCCGCCGAGGTGCTTTCCGTCGTCGGCCGCGCCTATGTAGTGGTGGACGCGATCGACGGCGTGGTCCGGGCCAGCCCCGCCGCTTATGCCTTCGGTTTGGTCCGCGGGCACACCGTGGTGCATTCCGAGTTGCTCGACCTGACCGCCCGGGTGCGCCGGGACGGCGTGATCGAGGAGCGGCAACTGGAGCTGCCGCGCGGTCCGCTCGGCCAGGGCACGATTGTGGTCCAGGTGCGCGTGGCACCCATCGGCGAGGAGTACATCCTGCTGCTGGCCGATGACCGGACGGAGATAACCCGCACCGAAGCGATGCGCAACGACTTCGTGGCCAACGTGTCCCACGAATTGAAGACCCCGGTCGGAGCCATCTCGCTGCTGGCCGAGGCCATCGACGACGCCGCCGACGACGAGGAAGCGGTGCGCCGCTTCGCCGGCCGCATGCACAAGGAGTCGCGCCGGCTGGGCGCCCTGGTGCAGGACATCATCGAGTTGAGCCGGCTGCAGGGCGCGGACGTGGTGCAGGACGGTACCGAGGTGGACCTGAATGCCGTGGTGGCCGAGGCCGTGGACCGCAACAAGCTGATGGCCGAAAGCCGGCACATCGAACTGTCGGTGGGCGGGAAGATTGACGGGCCGGTCTTCGGCGATGCCGAACTGCTGACCACCGCGTTCCGGAACCTGATCGACAACGCGATCCGCTACGCGCCCGAACGGAGCAAGGTGGGTGTGGGGCTGCGCATGCGCGAAGGGCTGGCCACTGTCTCGGTGACCGACCAGGGCCCGGGCATCACCCCCGATCAGCAAGACCGCATCTTCGAACGGTTCTACCGGATCGACGATGCCCGCTCGAGGCAAACCGGGGGAACCGGCCTGGGCCTGAGCATTGTCAAACACGTCATCTCCCAGCACGGCGGGGAAGTGTCGGTGTGGTCGCAGCCCGGACAGGGCTCAACCTTCACCGTGCGGCTGCCGGAAATGGAGCAGGAAGACGGCGGCACCACAGAATCCGTGGAGCCGCGCACGCAGGGCGCCGGTGTGGCGCATGAACAAGGAGTCGGTGCTTGACCCGCATTCTGGTCGTCGAAGATGAAGAATCGCTGAGCGATCCGTTGAGCTATCTGTTGGGCAAAGAGGGCTTCGAAGTCGAGGTGGTGGATAACGGATTGGACGCCATTGTTGCGTTCGACCGCTCCGGAGCGGACCTGGTCCTGCTGGACCTGATGCTGCCGGGACAGTCCGGAACCGAGGTGTGCCGGCAGCTGCGGCAACGCTCCGCCGTTCCGGTCATCATGCTCACCGCCAAGGACTCGGAAATCGACAAGGTGGTGGGGCTGGAACTCGGTGCCGACGACTATGTCACCAAGCCCTACTCCTCGCGCGAGCTGGTGGCCCGGGTCCGCGCGGTACTGCGCCGCCAGGCCGAACCGGAAGAACTGGTGCCCAATGCAGTCTCTGCCGGACCGGTGCGGATGGACGTGGAACGGCACGTGGTCAGCGTGGACGGCGAGCCGGTGTCGCTGCCGCTGAAGGAGTTCGAACTGCTGGAGATGCTGCTGCGCAACTCCGGCCGGGTCCTGACGCGCGGGCAGCTGATCGACCGCGTCTGGGGCTCCGACTACGTGGGCGACACCAAAACCCTGGACGTGCACGTCAAGCGGCTGCGCAGCAAGATCGAACCCGATCCTTCCGCGCCCCGCTACCTGGTCACCGTGCGCGGGCTGGGCTACAAGTTCGAACCGTAAAACCGAGGGCGTCAGCACGGCAAAAGGCCGGGCAGCTTCCCGAAAGGGAAGCGGCCCGGCCTTTTGTGAAGCGATGGCAGGGTTAGGCGCCGGCCTCTTCGGCGGGCTCGCCGGTCGGCTCTTCCGTGGCGCCGTCTGTCGGTGAGGCGGTCTCGGCAGGCGCCGCGGTTTCCGTGGGCTCGGCCGACGGAACGAAGTCCCGGTACTCCGGCAGCGTGCCGTCGAGCACCGGCACCAGCACGTCGGCGGACTCGTTGTTCACGCGGACGGTGATGTCCACCAGGGCGCCGGGAGCGGCACCCGGGCTGCCGACGATGGTCTCGTTCTCATCCTCTTCGAAGATGACCTTCCCGTCTGCCGGGATGGTGACGGTGGCGGTGCTGCCCGGGCCGGTCAGGGCCATCTGCACGGGAGAATCGGAGGTGTTGAAGGCGGTACCGAGGACACGGGCGGGGGCGTCGGCAGACTCTGCGACGACCAGCAGGTTGCGCAGTCCGATCGAGCCGACGTTGGCCACGATGCCGTCGCTGGCGGAGTAGGACTTGGTGGTGGCCTGTTCGTTGATTGCGCCGCATCCGGTCGATGCGAGCAGGGTGAGCGCGGCGGCGCCTGCTACAAGGGTGCGCTGCACACGGTTCTTCGGCGCAATCTTCACGGCAGAAACTCCTCAGTCAAAGTCAGGGTGCGGTGCTGCAGATCTAGGCAGCTTGCCTCGCCTAGCCTATCGGCAAACCGGTGAAAAGTAGGATTCGACGCCGGTAGGTACCCGCGGGCGAAGCACCAAATCCGCTATCCGTCAAGGGGGCAAAGCGCGGCATTCTAACGCTCGGACGGGCGTAGAGGCCTGCAAACTCGCGGAAGTGGCCAAACCATCCGTGATAAACTGGTGGTCGGGAAAGGGGATACTACAGATGGTATTTGAGGTCGGCGAGACAGTTGTTTACCCTCACCACGGTGCCGCAAAGATCGAAGAGATCAAAATGCGCACCATCAAAGGTGAAGAGAAGATGTATCTCAAGCTCCGGGTTGCCCAGGGCGATCTGACGATTGAAGTACCGGCGGAAAACGTGGATTTGGTCGGCGTCCGCGATGTGGTGGGCAAGGAAGGCCTCGAGCATGTGTTCGATGTGCTCCGTGCCGAGTTCACCGAGGAACCGACCAACTGGTCCCGCCGCTACAAGGCGAACCTGGAAAAGCTGGCCTCCGGCGATGTCATTAAGGTGGCGGAAGTTGTCCGCGACCTGTGGCGCCGGGACCACGACCGCGGCCTTTCCGCGGGCGAGAAGCGGATGCTGGCCAAGGCGCGCCAGATCCTGGTTTCCGAACTCGCCCTCGCGGAGAAGACCGACGAAGACAAGGCAGCCGAGGTCCTCGACGAGGTTCTCGCCTCCTGACCACGCTCCAAGCGGCCGGCGTCCAGCACTGGAAGCCGGCCGCTTTTTCGTGGCCGAACCGCCCGGCCGCGCCCCATTAGGCTAAAGGGGTGAGCACAGCAAGCACGTCCCTGGGCGTGATCATCGTGGCGGCCGGCTCGGGCACCCGCCTCGGCTACGGCCTGCCCAAGGCCCAAGTCCCGCTGGCCGGCGAACCGATCCTCTCCCACGCGCTGCGGGGAGTGCTGGCGGCCGGCATCGCGTCACGGATCTGTGTGGCCGTCCCGCCCGGCGACACCGCCCTGCGGCAGCTCTGCGGTGGCTTCGCCGCGCAGTATCCCCACACCCCGATCTCCGCGGTCGACGGCGGTGCCACCCGGGCCGCCTCGGTCGCCGCCGCGCTCCGCGGGCTGGGCGACGGCATGTCCGGGGTCCTGGTGCACGACGCGGCCCGGGCGCTGACCCCGCCCGAGGTCTTCGAACGGGTCGCCGCCGCGCTGGCGGCCGGCGCGCGCGCCGTCGTTCCGGCGGTGCCGGTGGTGGACACCATCAAGGAGGCCGCGCCGAGCACCGGCGCCGGGGCAGAAATCTCACCCGAGAAGGTGGCGGCCACCGTGGACCGCACCCGGCTGCGCGCCGTCCAGACACCGCAAGGGTTCGACGCGGCAACCCTGGCGGTGGCGCACCGGAGCCTGGCGGGCATGGCCCCCGAGGAGGCCGCCGCCATCACCGACGAAGCCCTGTTACTGGAGCGTCACGGCATCGACGTGATGCTGGTGCCCGGCTCCGCACGGGCCTTGAAAATCACCACGCCGTTGGATCTGACCGTGGCGGAGGCCCTGCTGGCCGCCGGCCGGCCCCGACCCGTCATGAAAGGCTGACCGTGCCCGACTTCCCGTTTCCCCTCCCGCGCACCGGAATCGGAGTGGACGTCCACGCTTTCGCCCCGGACTCCGACCCGCAGCCGTTGTGGCTGGGCGGCCTGCTGTGGGAGGGGGAGCGAGGCCTGGCCGGCCACTCCGACGGAGACGCCGCCGCCCACGCCGCCGCGGATTCGCTGTTTTCCGCGGCCGGGATCGGAGACCTCGGCACGCACTTCGGCACTGACCGTCCCGAGTACGCCGGCGCCTCGGGGGTCCGGTTGCTGTCAGAAGCGGCGCGGATCGTCCGCGAGGCGGGGTTCGAGATCGGCAATATCGCGGTCCAGTTGGTCTGCAACCGCCCCAAGTTCGGGCCGCGCCGGTCCGAATCCGAGGCGGTGCTCAGTGAGGCCGCCGGTGCGCCGGTCAGCGTTTCGGCGACCACCAGCGACGGGCTGGGATTCACCGGCCGCGGCGAGGGGATCGCGGCGGTGGCCACCGCCGTCGTCGTGAAGCTGCCGTAGCAGGGTGCGTTCGCACCGGCGTGGCGGCCGCGGCTAGGCTAGAGCGGTGAGCCTGAGATTCTATGACACCGCCACCGCGCAAGTCCGCGACTTCGTCCCGCTGGCCCCGGGCAAGGCCGGGCTCTACTACTGCGGGGCCACGGTGCAGGGCGATCCGCACGTCGGCCATATCCGTTCGGCCATCGCCTTCGACCAGCTCACCCGTTGGCTGCGCTACAGCGGGTATGACGTCACGGTAGTGCGCAACGTGACGGACATCGACGACAAGATCCTGGTCAAGTCCGCCGAATCCTTCCGCCCCGGCGCGGCCGAAGACCCGATGGTGCCGGTGCCGAACGAGCCGTGGTGGGCGCTGGCCTACCGCTACGAGCAGGAATTCGCCAAGGCCTACGACATCCTGGGCGTGGAACGGCCCACCTACGAACCGCGCGCCACCGGCCACATTCCGGAGATGCACCGCCTGATCCAGCAGTTGATCGACCGCGGCCACGCCTACCCGGCGCTGGACGATTCCGGCGACGTGTACTTCGATGTGCGCTCGTGGCCGGAATACGGCTCGCTGACGCATCAGCGGATCGAGGACATGCAGGCGGCGCCCGACGCCGGCCCGCGCGGCAAGAAGGATCCGCGCGACTTCGCGCTCTGGAAGGGACACAAGGACGGCGAGCCGGAGACGGCCAGCTGGTCCAGCCCGTGGGGAGCCGGCCGCCCTGGCTGGCACCTGGAGTGCTCGGCCATGGTCACCAAGTACCTGGGCACCGAGTTCGACATCCACGGCGGCGGGCTGGACCTGCGGTTCCCGCACCACGAGAACGAGATGGCCCAGTCCCGGGCGGCCGGGCACGGGTTCGCCAACTTCTGGATGCACAACGGCATGGTCACCTTCGAGGGCGAGAAGATGTCCAAATCGATCGGCAACATCATCACCCCCGCGGAGATGCTCCAGGACGCCAGGCCGCTGGTGGTCCGCTACTACCTTGGCCAGGCCCAGTACCGGTCCGCGCTGGACTACAACCCCGGCTCGCTGGTGGAAGCGGGCGCCGCGGTGGAGCGGATCGAGGGATTCCTGCAGCGGGCGCTGAAGTTCCTCTACGGCGAGCAGTTCGGCTTCGTCGTGACCGAACGCGTCCCGGAGGCTTTCGCCGCGGCCATGGACGACGACCTCAACGTGCCGCAGGCGCTGGCAGTGGTCCACGAAACGGTGCGGGCCGGCAACACCGCGCTGGACGCCCGCGACAAGGAAGCGGCCACCCGCGCGCTGCACCAGGTCATGGCGATGACCGACGTGCTGTACATCAACCCGCTGGATCCGCACTGGAGCAGCGGCGGCGCGGACCCCGCGGCCCTTCAGGCCCTGGACGTGCTGGTCAGCGCGCAACTGGAGGAGCGTCGGCTGGCCCGCGAGGCGAAGGACTGGGCCCGCGCCGATGCCATCCGCGACACCCTGGCGGCCGCCGGGATAGTGGTGGAGGATTCGGCCGAGGGCGCCAGCTGGAATCTCGGCTGACGGCAGCCCGCACCGTTGGGCGGTACCCTTTAAAGCAGACGATTCCCGTCGGGCCTGCCGCTCACAGCCGGTGCGCCGCGCGTGGGAACGTATCTTCCCCAACACAAAGGTAGTTTTTCGATGGCCAACAAACCTCGCCCCGGAGCGGTGCGCAAGTCCAAAAAGGGACCCACCGCCGGAACCGGCGGACACGGGCGCAAGGCGCTCGAAGGCAAGGGGCCGACCCCGAAGGCCGAAGACCGCCCGTACCACAAGGCGTACCGCACCAAGCAGCTCTCCGAACGCTCGGCCGCCAAGCGCCCGGCCGGCCAGCGCGGCCCGGCGCCCCGCCGCGGCAAGTCCGCCGGCGAGATGGTGACCGGACGCAACTCCGTGGTGGAAGCCCTGCGCGCCGGTGTTCCCGCCAAGGCGCTGCACGTCGGGGTCCGGATCGAGATGGACGACCGCGTCAGGGAATCCCTGAAGATCGCCGCCGAACGCGGTATTCCGGTGCTCGAATCGCACAAGCCGGAACTGGACCGGATGACCGATGACGCCGTCCACCAGGGCCTGGTGCTGCAGATCCCGCCCTATGACTATCAGGACGCCCTGGAACTGGCCGAGGAAACCATGGCCAAGTTCAAGAAGGGCTACATCAACAACGCCCCGCTGTTCGTGGCCCTGGACGGCATCACCGACCCGCGCAACCTCGGCGCCATCATCCGTTCCTCCTCGGCCTTCAGCGGCCACGGCGTGATCGTGCCCGAGCGCCGCTCGGTCGGGATGACGGCCTCCGCATGGAAGACCAGCGCCGGCGCAGCGGTGCGCGTGCCGGTGGCCAAGGCGGGCAACCTGACCAATACGCTCAAGGCTTTCCAGCAGCTGGGCATCTTCGTGCTCGGCCTGGACGGCGGCGGCGACGTCTCGCTGCCGGACCTGTCGCTGGCCACCGAACCGGTGTGCCTCGTGGTGGGATCCGAGGGCAAGGGCCTGTCCCGGCTGGTCCGCGAACACTGCGACCAGATCGTCTCCATCCCGATCGACTCGGCGATGGAGTCGCTCAACGCTTCCATGGCCGTGGGCATCAGCCTGTACGAGATTTCGCGGCAGCGCGCGCGCTAGGAGCAGGTGGACCGTTGTGGCCCGTCACGCCAAGAGCCTTTCCCCTGAGCCTCCGACGCGCCAGGCCCGGCTTTCGCGTGCCTTCCCGCTCGGCGTGAGCGACGCCGCCCCGGGCCTGCCGCCGATTCCCGGCGCGGTCAACGTGGCGGTCTTCGCCCCCGACTTCGGTTCGGTGGACGTGCACTTCCAAGACGCGGCGGGCACCTGGCGGCGCGTCGAACTGACGGCGCTCACCGACGGCGTCCACCACGGCACGGTCGAGGGACTCGAGGCCGGCAGCCGGTACGCCTTCTGGCCCCACGGCGAGGAACTGCCGGCCTCCGGGCAGCTGCTGCTGGACCCCTACGGCCGCGCCATCGACGACGACGGCGGTGTGCTGCGCTCGGTGTACGTCACCGGCGGATTCGACTGGGAGAACGACGCCCGGCCGCACGTGCCGTGGCGGGACACCGTGGTGTACGAGTGCCACGTCAAGGGCCAGACCATGCTGCACCCGGACATCCCGGAAGAACTGCGCGGCACCTACGCCGGGCTGGCGCACCCGGTGATGGTCGAGTACCTGCTGGAGCTGGGGATCACCACGGTGGAGCTGCTGCCGGTGCACTACCACCTGGACGAACCGCACCTGCAAAACCTGGGCCTGGCCAACTACTGGGGCTACAACACGCTCGGCTTCTTCGCCCTCTGGCCGGGCTACGCCACCGCCGCAGCGCAGGCCGCCGGACCGCGGGCCGTGCAGGACGAGTTCCGCACCATGGTCAAGCAGCTGCACGCCGCCGGACTCGAGGTGGTCCTGGACGTGGT
Organism: Arthrobacter sp. Y3223166; assembly: GCF_059090935.1. Taxonomy (NCBI): domain Bacteria; kingdom Bacillati; phylum Actinomycetota; class Actinomycetes; order Micrococcales; family Micrococcaceae; genus Arthrobacter; species Arthrobacter sp. Y3223166. Next base: position 93,573 of record NZ_JBNHGE010000007.1, read on the forward strand.
CTACAACCACACGGCCGAGGGCGGCAAGGACCAGGACACGTATTCCTTCCGGGGGCTGGCGGACCACGTGTACTACCGGCACGACGGCCACGGGAATTACCTGGACACCACCGGCTGCGGCAACACCATGGACTTCAACGAGCCGCGCGTGATCCAGCTGGCCCTCGACTCGCTCCGCTACTGGGTGGAAGAGTTCCACATCGACGGGTTCCGCTTCGACCTGGCTGTGTCCCTGGCCCGCGACGGAAACAACCATTTCAATCCCCGCCATCCGTTCCTGGTGGCCGTGGGCGCAGACTCGGTGCTCTCCGGGGCAAAGCTCATCTCGGAACCGTGGGACGTCGGCGACGGCGGCTGGCAGACGGGGCACTTCCCGCCGGGCTGGGCCGACTGGAACGACCGCTTCCGCGACACCGTCCGCGATTTCTGGCTGGCGGACCAGGCCGCGTTGGCGGGCGGAGGGCAGGCCGGGACGGTGGCGCGGCTGGCGGGTTGCCTGGCCGGCTCCACCGAGCTGTTCGCCGGTTCCGGCCGCACCGCGCTGGCCTCGCTGAATTTCGTGACCGCCCACGACGGCTTCACCCTGGCCGACCTGACTGCGTACAACCGCAAGCACAACGAAAACAACGGCGAAGAAAACCGCGACGGCCACGACCATAACCGCAGCTACAACCACGGCATCGAGGGTCACACGGGGGACGGCCGGGTCCTCGACGCCCGGGACCGGAGCGCGCGTAACCTGATGGCTACCCTGTTGCTGTCGCTCGGGGTGCCCATGATCTGCGCCGGCGACGAGATCGGCCGCAGCCAGCAGGGAAACAACAACGCATACTGCCAGGACAACGAGCTGGCGTGGACCAATTGGCAGCTGGACGAGCGCGAACACCGGATGTTCGATGCCACCCGCCGGCTTATCCAGATCCGCCGGTCCTTCCTGGCGCACCAGCCGTATAACTACCCGGCACGGGCGGACAGTTCCTACCTGCTCTGGTTCAACGCCGACGGCGAACCGATGACTCCGGACGACTGGAACAACCCGGACTGCCGCCTGGTCCAGCTGCTGATGGGATCGCCCCAGGGTGTGATCGATGGTCTGCTGGTGATCAACGGGGCGTGTCAGCCGCAGAAAATCGTGATGCCGGCCCCGCACGCGCTGCAGGACTTCGGCAAGCACCGCGGCGGGAACCACGTGTTCGAACTGCTCTACACCACCGCGCATTCCGAGGAGCAGCGGCGCGGCGCCAAGGTCCGCAGCGGCGAGAAGGACATGGTGGCCGCCAACAGCCTCTCCGTCTACCGCTCCTGACTTAACGCAGCCGGCGCCGGGAAGGCCCTCAAAGCCTTCCCGGCGCCGGCATGCCGGCCGTTAGCCGGCGTGCACCCAGGGGTTAGATCTGCCGGGGCTCCTCCTGGACGTTGCCGCGGGCCTCTTGGGCCCGTGCCTTCACGTCCTCGGCGGCGGACGCTCCTTCGGACTTCACCCTGCCCGCCGAGTCCTGGGCCGAGGACTTCAGGTCTTCGGCTGCCTCGCGGGCCGGCTCCTTCATGTCCTGGGCCACCTGGCGGGCGGAGTCCTTGACTTCCTGCACCACCGGTTCGGCCTGTTCCTTGACCTTGTCGGCTGCCTGCTGCTCCACCCGGCTGGCCGGGAACAGCGAGGACAGCAGCCAGCCGGCGCCGAAGGCGATCAGGCCGGCCGCCACCGGGTTGCCCTCGGTCTTGCGGGCAAGCTGGTGCGGGGCGTCGCTGGCCATCTCGCCGGCGTCGTGCATCATGGAGCGGGTGCCGCCGGTGGCGTCGTCAGCCGCGCCCATGATCTTCTCCTTGACGCGGCCCACGGAATCCTTCACTTTGTCCGTCTGCCGGTGGACGATGTTCGACGGCGACGCTTTTTCCGCCACGGCGTCCACATCCGTGCCCAGCCGGGCGCGGGTACGTTCGATGTCGGCTCGGATTTCTTCGGGTGACTGGCTCATAGCGCTTCCTCACTTGGCTTCAATGTTTCCGGAATCTGCTTCACTGACTCGGTGGTCCGGGGCATCCCTTCGACCGTCTTCAGCTGCTTGCGGCCAACCGAATACAGAATGGCCGCGATGATGGCCCAGATGACTGCCACAATCAGGCCGGACCAGGCCCACCCGACCCCGCCGGCGATGAGCGCCCACAGGGCCAGGGACAGGAACAGGAGGACGAAGTGGCCGGCCACGCCGGCTCCGCCCAGCAGGCCCGCGCCCTTGCCGGCTTTGGTGCCGGTCTCCTTGAGTTCGGCCTTGGCCAACTCCACCTCCTGGCGCATCAGGACGGAGATGTCCTTGCTGACCTGGCTGAGCAGATCGCCCAAGGATTCGTTCTCGGCCTTGATTTCCGCTCGCGTTGGCTCGGCGCCATCCTGGCCGGGCACGCGTTGATTGCTCGGGCCCGGCATTTGCTGGTGACTCATCGAGTCCCTCCGTCCTCATAGGGGTTCCGCTCCGGGATCGCGGTGCCGCGGCCACCGACGGGCGGTTCGCCCACAGGGTAGGTGGTTTCGGGCTGTGCCGGGGCGCCGCCGAGGGCGGAACCTGTCTGCGCTCCCGGCGCCGCGAAGCCGGCGGCGCTTTGGGCCTCATAGCTGCCCGTTCCTGCCGTGTCGTAGACGGAACCGGTGGTTGCACGGTGCGTGCCCACGCTCCTGCCGGTCATGGAGCCGCTGCCTGCTCCGCTGTCGGCGGTCAGGCCCTTGGTCAGGCGCCCGGCCAAGACGCCGGCCCCCGCCGCGATCGCCAGGAAGGCTCCGGGCCGCCGGCGGGCAAAACGCTTGACCTCGTCCAGCAGGGATCCCGGGTCGCGGTTCTCGAGCCATCCTGCGACTGAGTCGGCCCGGCCCGCCACCTGGCTGACCAGCTGGGTCGCCGGTCCGGACTGTTCCGAGTTGCGGGCCATGGAATTTAGCTCCTCCCCGATGGACCGCAGCCCCGAAGCCACGCGTTGCTGCTGCGTGTTGGCCTGGCCGCGGACACCGTCGCCCAGTTCGGACATCAGGTTGCGGGCCTTGTCTTTGGCTTCGTACGCCACCTGCTTTGCCTCGTCCTTGGCCGTCTGCGCAACGTGCTGGCCGGCTTCGGCCCCTTCGCGCCCTACTTCCCGTGCCTCGGTCTTGGCGGTTTCGCTCCTGGACTGGCCGGTTGAGGGCGGGTTCGACGGCGGCGGTACGGCCGTGCCACCTGTGGGGTAAACGGGAGCGCCCTCGTCGTAACTGCCGGAATGTGGATTCGTGGTCATGGCAATTCCTTTTCCTAGTCGGGTTCTTCCTGTCAGTCCTGATCTTGGTCAGCTATGCTCACGGGATTCCTCGTGGGAATGCGCGTGCTCGCGGCGCAGATCGCGCCCCCGTGCAATGTCCTCCTCTTCCTTCTCGGCATTCTTCTCGATCTTGCGGTTATCGCGGACCGGAAGCTGGATGTTTTCTTCGGCGGCCATGCCGGCCTGCAGTTCGCGCCCGCGTTCGGTCTCGGCATCGAACTCTGCGCCGAACAGCAGGGCGAGGTTGGCCAGCCAGAACCACAGCAGCAGGACGATCACCCCGCCGATGGCTCCGTAGGTCGCGTTGTAGTTGCCGAAGTTGGCTACGTAGAAGGCGAAGCCCAAGGTCGCCAGGGCCAGCACGATCAGCGCGACCAGGGCGCCCAGGCTCATCCAGCGGAACTTCGGCTGCTTCACGTTAGGCGTCGCGTAGTACAACACGGCCACGATCACCACGGCGAAGATGACGACGACCGGCCACTTGGCGATGTTCCAGGCGGTCACTGCCGCCTCGCCGAGTCCGATCACCGAGCCGATCGCCTCCGCCACCGGGCCGGACACGACCAGCATCAGCAGCGTCAGGACGGCCAGCAGCAGCACCACGAGGGTCACCAACAGCATCATCGGGCGGAGCACCCAGAACGGGCGGCCTTCTTCGACCTCGTAGATCCTGTTCATGGCCCGGCCGAAGGCGGTGACATAACCGGATGCCGACCAGATCGCGCCGACGAGGCCGACGACGAACGCCAGCCCGGCTCCCTGGGAAGTGGCGAGCTGCTGGATCGGCTGGCGGATGACATCAACGGCCTGGCCGGGTGCTACCTGCCCCAGCATGTTCATCATGGCGTTGGTGGTTTGTTCCGCCTGCCCTACCAAGCCCAGGATGGAAACCAGCGCCAGCAGGCCGGGGAACAGGGACAGCACCGCGTAGTAGGTGAGCGCCGCCGCAAGATCGGTGCAGTTGTCGTCGGAGAACTCCCGAATGGTCTTGCGGAGGATGTACTTCCACGAAGACTTTTTTACTTGCTGCGGTTGCTGCGGCTTGTCCCCGTGGTCCGGCGGTGGTGCCTCCCGCTCGGTACTCGTGCCCATGTTCGCCTCCTTCGTAGTCCATTCGGACGGAACACCCTCATGCTATTAGTCAGCATGCTGATAATAAAGGGGTGAGTCACACAGAAGGACGTACGAAGCAGCACATTTCCGCTCTAATCCGGCATGAAACGGGGGGTCCCGGCCGATTTAAAGAAACTGTCGGATAGCTACGTTTCAGCCGTTCTGTTGCCACTCGCGCCGGCCGCCCGGGCGGGCGACGGGCGCGAGCGGCAACGGGCGCTGCCCGTGGATCAGCCGGTGGCGTTGGACACCAGTCCGAGTTCGGCATGGTTTGCCAACGCCGGGTGTTTGGGCAGCACCCGCACGCTGTACCCGAACGACCCGGATCGGTCGATGGTGACCGGGCCGGTGAAGAGATAGCGGCCATCGCCCAGCTGTTCGGCGAGGGCAAGTTCGTCACTGGAGGTCTGGGCGAGGTCGTCGTTTTCGGTGACCTGGCCATGCACCACCTGAACGGTGACGCTGTCCGGCGCCAGCGAGCCGAGCCGGACATAGGCATTGACCGTCAGCGATTCGCCGATCTGCGGCTCGTCCGTGATGCCGAGCGAGTCCACGTGCTCCACCGACACGTCGGCCCAGGCCGCATGCACACGGCTGGTCCACGCCGCCAGTTCCTTCGCCGCCGCAAAATCGTCGGCCCGGGCCGTCCGGCCGGATGCCCAGGCGGGACGGTACAGCTGCTCCACATAGTCATGCAGCATCCGTTCGGCGGAAACCGCCGGACCCAGATTGGCCAGCGTGTGCTTGATCATGGCGATCCACTGGTGCGGGACGGCATCGTCGGCTATCGGCTGGGACGGGCCGGCCGCCCCCGCGCCCTCGGAGACCTCGGCGGCATAGAAGCGGGGCGCCACGTGGTGCTCGATCAGGTCGTAGAGCGCGGCTGCTTCGATATCGTCCCGATCGTCCGCGCTGAACATGTCCGCGGTCCCTGCATCGGTGGACGGGTTCGCCGTCGGGATCGCCCAGCCGTTGTCGCCGTCGTACATCTCGTCCCACCAGCCGTCCAACACGGAAAGGTTCAGCCCGCCGTTGATGGCTGCCTTCATGCCGGACGTCCCGCAGGCTTCCAGCGGGCGCAGGGGGTTGTTCAGCCACACGTCGCAGCCCGGGAACAGCGTGCGGGCCATGGCGATGTCGTAGTTGGGCAGGAACACGATCCGGTGCCGGACCTCCGGGTCGTCGGTGAAGCGGACCAGATCCTGGATCATCCGCTTGCCCTGTTCGTCCGCAGGGTGGGACTTGCCGGCGATAACCAGCTGGATGGGCCGTTTCGGGTGCAGGAGCAGCGCCTTGAGCCGGGCCGGGTCGCGCAGCATCAGGGTCAGCCGCTTGTAGGTCGGCACCCGGCGGGCGAAACCGATGGTCAACACGTCCGGGTCCAGCACGGCGTCGGTCCACGCCAGCTCCGCGTCCGCGGCCCCGCGCTTCTTCCAGGCGGCCCGCAGCCGGCGGCGGACATCCTCGATCAGGGCCGTCCGCAGGCTTCGGCGCAGCGCCCAGATGTCCTCGTCGGACACGTCGTAGACCCGGTCCCACTGGCGGGCGATCACCGGCTCGTCGCCGAACGCCGACCGCGCGTACTCGGCGATCCGCGGGTCCACCCAGGTCGGCACGTGCACGCCGTTGGTCACCGAGGTGATCGGCACTTCCTCCTGGTCGAAGCCCGGCCAGAGCCCGGAGAACATGCCGCGGGAGACCACACCGTGCAGCTTGGCCACACCGTTGGCCCGCTGCGCCAGCCGCAGGCCCATCACGGCCATGTTGAACTTGGACGGATCTCCGCCGTCGTAATTCTCGTCGCCGAGTTCCAGAATCTTCGCGGTGGGCACGTCCGGGGCGAGGCCGGCGCTGAAGAAATGCTGGATCTGCGCCTTGTCGAACCGGTCGATGCCCGCGGGCACCGGCGTGTGCGTGGTGAACACGGTGTTGGCGCGGCCGGCGGCCAAGGCCTCGTCCCACGTCAGCCCGGCGGCCGCCAGCTCCTGGATGCGTTCGATGCCCAGGAACCCCGCGTGCCCTTCGTTCGTGTGGAAGACCTCCGGCGCCGGGGCGCCCGTGAGCCGCTGGTGGATGCGCAGCGCCTTCACGCCGCCCATGCCCAGCAGCAGTTCCTGCTGCAGGCGGTGGTCGCCGCCCCCGCCGTAGAGCCGGTCGGTGATGCCGCGGGCGGCCTCGTCGTTGCCCGGGATGTTGGAGTCCAGCAGCAGCAGCGGCACCCGGCCCACGTCGGCGCGCCAGATGTAGGCGCCGAGCCTGCGGCCGTTCGGCAGCGGCAGCGTGACCTGGGCCGGCTGCCCGTCCGGCTCGCGCAGCAGCGTCAGCGGCAGGCCGTCCGGGTCCAGGACGGGGTACGTCTCCTGCTGCCATGCGTCGCGGCTCAGCGACTGCTTAAAGTAGCCGGCGGCGTAGAGCAGGCCCACGCCCACCAGCGGCACGCCCAGGTCGGACGCGGCCTTCAGGTGGTCGCCGGCCAGGATGCCCAGGCCGCCGGAGTACTGCGGGAGCACATGGGAGATGCCGTACTCGGGGGAGAAGTAGGCGATCGACGCCGGTGCGTCCGCTCCCAGCGTCTGGTACCAGCGGTCCTCGGTCAGGTACTGCTCCAGGTCGGCGTCCAGTTCCCGCACCCGCGCGACGACGTCCCGATCGTCGGCCAGCGCCCGCAGCCGTTCGCGGGTGAACGAGCCGAGCAGGGCGACGGGATCCTGGCGCACCTCGGACCAGGCCTGAGGATCCAGTTGTTCAAAGAGTTGCTGGGTGGGCCGGTGCCAGGACCAGCGGAGGTTGCCGGCCAAGCGGGCCAACGGAGCAATGCTCTCGGGGAGGACAGTTCGGACAGTAAATCTGCGGATTGCCTTCACCCGGCCTAGGCTAGCGCAGATCCCCTGCGCCGTTGATGGCCGGCGGGTGAATGCGCGTCGAACTGGCCGTCAACCCGGTCGCAGGGCGTGGGGATCCTTCGCAATCGGGAAGGAATCTCGCTAACGTCTGTCTTGTGACGACTTCGATGCAGGAGCAGAGTACGACCCAGCCAGCCCCCCGCCTGAAGTTCGGCCGGATCCCGGTGGTCGACGTCTGGCCCGTGGTCGGCGGCGGCGAGTTTCCGGCCAAGGCGATACCGGGCGAAGACCTGGAGGTAGCCGCCACCGTCTTCCGCGAGGGGCACGACAAGATCGGCGCGACCGCGGTGCTGTTCGACCCGGACGGCCGGCCCGTCCAGCGGGCAAGGCTGACGCCCGGCGCGCCCGGCACCGACCGCTGGCACGGGACCCTCCGGCCCACCGGTACCGGCCTCTGGACCTTTCACGTGGAAGGCTGGGGAGACAATTACGCCACCTGGCGGCACAACGCCGAGGTGAAGATTGCCGCCGGCGTGGACGTGGACCTCATGCTGGCCGAGGGCCGGCTGCTGCTGGAACAGGCCGCGGGCCAGGGCGGGCGGCCGGAAGGCAACGCGCAGGTGCTGCGCGCCGCCGCCGCCGCGCTCGCAGACGGATCGCTCACCGTGCATGAACGTTTGGCCGCAGGAACCTCGGAGGCCGTGCTGGACGCCGTGAACAGCCATCCGATCCGCAGCCTGGTCAGCCCCTCGAAGCGGTACCCCATCCTCGTGGAGCGTGAACGGGCCGGCCGCGGCGCCTGGTACGAATTCTTCCCGCGCTCCGAGGGCGCGCATTACGACCCGGCGAACGGGCGCTGGACCTCCGGCGACTTCACGACGGCGGCCGAGCGGCTTCCGGCCGTCGCGGCCATGGGCTTCGACGTGGTGTACCTGCCGCCCATCCATCCGATCGGCGAGGTCAACCGCAAGGGACCGAACAACACGCTGACCGCCGGACCCGGCGACCCGGGATCGCCGTGGGCCATCGGATCCAAGGACGGCGGGCATGACGCCATCCACCCCGACCTGGGCGGATTCGAGGAGTTCGACGCCTTCGTGGCCGCCGCCGAGGCGCTCGGCATGGAGGTGGCCCTGGACCTGGCGCTGCAGGCCGCCCCGGACCACCCGTGGGCCACCGAGCATCCCGAATGGTTCACCACGCGGGCCGACGGCACGATTGCCTACGCCGAGAACCCGCCGAAGAAGTACCAGGACATCTATCCGCTGAACTTCGATAACGACCCGCGCGGCCTGTCCGAAGAGGTCCTGCGGATCGTGAAGCTGTGGATTTCGCACGGCGTGAAGATTTTCCGGGTGGACAACCCGCACACCAAGCCCCTGTGGTTCTGGGAATGGCTGATCGGCACGGTGAACCGCGAGCACCCTGAGGTGGTGTTCCTGGCCGAGGCCTTCACCCGGCCGGCCATGATGCACGCGCTGGGCCGCGCGGGCTTCCAGCAGTCCTACAGCTATTTCACCTGGCGCAACACCAAGGAAGAGATCGAGGAATACTTCACCGAGATCAGCCACGAGACGGCGCCGTTCTTCCGGCCGAACTTCTTCGTCAACACCCCGGACATCCTCACCGAGTACCTGCAGTACGGCGGCCCCGCCGGGTTCAAGGTCCGGGCCGTGCTGGCGGCCACGGCCAGCCCGCTCTGGGGCGTCTACGCCGGCTACGAACTCTACGAGCACGTGGCCCGGCCGGGCGCCGAGGAATACATCGACAACGAAAAGTACGAATACAAGGCCCGCGACTTCGCCGCCGCGGAGGCCGAAGGGCGCTCGCTCGCCCCGTACCTGACCCGGCTCAATGCCATCCGGCGGGCCCACCCGGCGCTGGGCGACCTGGGCAACCTTACCGTGCACCGCAGCACCGACCCGGCCACGGTGGTGTACTCCAAGCACAAGGCGCACCTGCCCGAAAGCCACGGCGGCGGGCGGGACACGATCATCGTCGTCGTCAACGTGGACCCGCACAGCGCGCGCGAATCGACGGTCTCGCTGGACCTGACGGCGCTGGGGCTGCGGGAGGAGGACCTTAACGACGACGGCACGTTCTGGGTCGATGACCTGCTCAGCGGGCAGAGCTGGCGCTGGGGCGAACACAACTACGTGCGGCTGGACGCACACGTGGAACCCGCCCACATCCTGCACATCCGAAGGAACCGCTGATGGCCGGCCCCTTCCAGCTGCACGCTCCGGGGCTGACGCATGACCCCCACTGGTACCGCAAGGCAGTGTTCTACGAGGTGCTGTTGCGGGGCTTCGCCGACTCCAACGGAGACGGATCGGGCGACTTCTCCGGGCTGATCGACAAGCTGGACTACCTGCAGTGGCTGGGCGTCGACTGCCTGTGGATCCCGCCGTTCTTCAAGTCCCCGCTGCGGGACGGCGGGTACGACGTCGCGGACTACTTCGACGTGCTGGACGAGTTCGGCACCATCGGCGACTTCAAACGCCTGGTCGCCGAGGCCCACGCCCGCGGCGTCCGGGTAATCATCGACCTGCCGATAAACCACACGTCGGACAAGCACGACTGGTTCGAGCAGTCCCGGCGTGACCCGGAGGGGCCGTACGGAGACTTCTATGTCTGGTCCGACACGGACGAGAAATACCAGGACGCGCGGATCATCTTCGTGGACAGCGAGGATTCGAACTGGGCGTTCGACCCGATCCGCCGGCAGTTCTACTGGCACCGGTTCTTCAGCCACCAGCCGGACCTGAACTTCGAGAACCCCAAGGTGATCGAGGCTTTGTTCGACGTCGTGCGCTTCTGGCTGGACCAGGGGATTGACGGTTTCCGCGCGGACGCCATCCCGTACCTGTTCGAGGAAGACGGGACCAACTGCGAGAACCTGCCCGCCACGCACGCCTTCCTGCAGGACCTGCGCGCACTGGTGGACACGGAATACCCCGGCCGCGTGATCATCGCCGAAGCCAACCAGCTGCCACACGAGGTGGTGGAATACTTCGGCCAGCCCGACGGCGACGGCGGGCTGCGCCCCGAATGCCACATGGCCTTCCACTTCCCGATCATGCCGCGGCTGTATTACGCGCTCCGGGACCAGAAGGCCGCCCCGATCATCGCCACCATGGAGCAGACTCCGGCGATCCCGGCCGGGGCCCAGTGGGGAACGTTCCTGCGCAACCACGACGAACTGACGCTGGAAATGGTCACCCGCGAAGAACGTGAGGCGATGTTCGGCTGGTACGCGCCGGATTCCCGGATGCGGTCCAACATCGGAATCCGCCGCCGGCTGGCCCCGCTGCTGGACAACTCGCGCGCAGAAATCGAACTGATTCACGCGCTGCTGCTGTCGCTGCCGGGCAGCCCGTTCCTGTATTACGGGGACGAGATCGGCATGGGCGACAACATCTGGCTCGAAGACCGCGATGCCTCCCGCACCCCGATGCAGTGGAACCCCGACCGCAACGCCGGCTTCTCCACCGCGGACCCCGGCAAACTGTACCTGCCGGTGGTGCAGTCGCTGGTCTATCACTACAACTACGTCAACGTCGAGGCGCAGCTGGCGCACAACAGTTCGCTGCTGCACTGGGTGCGCCAGATGCTGGCCGTGCGCAAGGCCCATCCCGCCTTCGGCCTGGGCACCTACCGGAACGTGCCGGTGGACTCCGAATCGGTGCTGGCCTTTCTGCGCGAATTGCCGGAGGACAATCCGGAAGGCCTGGAGAAAGAGGTGCTGCTGTGCGTGTTCAATCTGTCGCAGCACCCGGTGGCGGCACCGCTGCGGCTGCCCGAATTTGCCGGCCGGGGGCTGCGCGACACGTTCGGAGGCGTCCCCTTCCCGGCCTTTGACGACGCCGGCCAGCTCACGCTGACGCTGGGCAGCCACGACTTTTTCTGGTTGCGGCTGCGTTCGGCCGCGTCCAACCCCGCATCTCCACAGACCGAGACACTCCCAGTCATCAGACCCGCGACTGAAGGAACAGAGGTGGCATCACATGCCTGATTTCACGCCGAGCCTGCCCGAACTGCTGCACCAGTGGCTCCCCGCCCAGCGTTGGTTCCCCGCCAAGGGCCAAGAGTCGGTCCTGCGCCGGCTGGGCGGCATCCGCTTGCCGGACCCGGCCGGGGCAGTGGGACTGGAAGTGCACATCGTGGCCGTGCACACCGCCGACGCCGTCCACGTTGTCAACGTGCCGCTGAGCTACCGCCGGGAGCCCCTGGCCGGCGGGGAGGCGGCCCTGCTCGGGCGCGTGCAGCAGGGCGCCGAGGACACCTGGGCGGCAACCCGCGAAGAGGGCGAGACCGTCGGGCCGGACGACCGGGCGGGCGGCACCGCGGGGGCGGCTGGCGGCGCCGCGGGCGGTACTGCGGGTGGTCCCGGAGAGCGCTGGATTTACGACGGCGCCCACGACCCGGTGTTCGTGGCCGCCTGGCTGGAACTGATGCGGCGGCAGTCGGTGACGGGCGACGGGCACACCCGCGGCCACGCCGGGGCCGGATTCGATTCCTGGCCGGAGTTCACCACCGGGCTGCAGGCCTCCGTGCTGCTGGGTGAGCAGTCGAACACCTCGGTGGTGGTCCAGTCCGACCAGGGTCCGCTGATCGTGAAGTTCTTCCGCGTGCTGGAAGCCGGCACCAATCCGGACGTCGAGGTCGGAGTGCTGCTCACGGAGGCCGGGTGCCGCGAAGTCCCGGTCACGTACGGCTGGGTGACCGGCGGCTGGCTGACTCCCGGACAGGACAACGACGGCGGCGACCGCCTCTGGGACACCGGACACCTGAGCGTGCTGCGGGAATTCATTCCGGACAGCCAGGATGCGTGGCGCACCGCGTCGGGCTCCGCCCTGGACGGCACGGACTTCAGCTCCCAGGCCCGCGAGCTCGGCGCCGTCACCGGACGGATCCACCGCAGCCTGCGCGACGCGGCCGGCGCCTCCCCGGCGGACGCCAAGGCCGTCGAGGCGTTCAAGGCCGCGCTGGCGGAACGGATCCGCTGGGGCTGGGCCCAGGCCGGGGCGTCCGTGGGGCCCCTGGACGACGCGGTGCAGGAACTGCTGGACCGGCTGGACCAGGTGACCGAGCTTCCCCAGCTGCAGCGGATCCACGGCGACTACCACCTGGGCCAGGTGCTGTTCTCGGCACAGCGGGGCTGGGTAGTGCTTGATTTCGAGGGCGAACCGCTGCGGCCCATGGGCGACCGCGGCACCGACGACGTGCCGCTGCGCGATGTGGTGGGCATGCTCCGCTCGTTTGATTACGCCGCCGGCGTGGCCCGGCTCGCGGAGCCCGACGATGCGGTCGGCGCCGCCGCCGACAACTGGGCGGCGCAGGCCAGCTCCGCCTTCCTGGACGGCTACCGGGAGGGGACGGGCGAACCGGTGGACACGTCCTCCACGCTCTTCCGCGCGTTGCTTTTGGACAAGGCCCTCTATGAAGTGGTGTACGAACAGCGCAACCGCCCGCGCTGGGTACAGGTGCCGGTCCGCGGCGTACGCGAGGCCCTGGCACCACTGGCGGGCACCGGCACCGGGCCGGGAAGCGGCCGGACGTCTGCCGCAGTCGGCGCAGCGGCGCCGGTAGCTCCCGCCTTCGCGGGTGCGTCCGCGGCCGGAACTTCCGCCCAGACAACTTCCCGCGCGGCCGGCGCCCCCGGGCCGGCCAACACTTCCGGGCCGGCCAACACTTCCGGCGCGGCCAACACTTCCGGGGCGGCCAACACTTCCGGCGCGGCCGGCACCCCCGGACCGGCATCGCCGTCGGGCAGCCGCTCCCGCACCCCGGTGCGTGTCGAGCCGGAGGTGCTCTCCGCCGTCGCGCACGGGTCCTACCACCAGCCGCACGCAGTGCTCGGTGCCCACCTGGACGACCATGGACACGTCACCGTCCGCACCCGGCGTCCGCTGGCCGACTCCGTCACGGTGATCACGCCGTCACTGCGCGTGCCGATGGAACACGAGCACGAGGGCATCTGGGTGGCGGTATTCCCGGCCGATGATCCGGGACGCGTCCCGGATTACCGCCTCGAGGTGGCGTACGACGGCGGTGCTCCCGCCATCAGCGACGATCCGTACCACTACCTGCCCAGCCTGGGCGAAATCGACCTGCACCTGATCGGCGAGGGCCGGCACGAGACCCTGTGGACCGCGCTCGGTTCCCACGTGCGCCGCTACAACTCCGCGCTGGGCGACACATCCGGGGCCAGCTTCGCCGTCTGGGCGCCGAATGCCCGGGCTGTCCGGGTCAAGGGCGACTTCAACCACTGGGACGGCGCCCGGCACGCGATGCGTTCCATGGGCGGATCCGGCGTGTGGGAGCTGTTCATCCCCGGCGTCGAGGCCGGTGCCGTCTACAAGTACGAGCTGCTGGGCCAGGACGGCCAGTGGCGGGAGAAGGCCGACCCGATGGCCCGCTGGACCGAGGTCCCGCCGTTGACCGGGTCCCGCGTGGTCGAATCGCACTACCGCTTCGGCGACCAGGAATGGATGGAGCGGCGTGCCGCCCGCGACCCGCACAACGGGCCGATGAGCGTGTACGAGGTGCACCTGGGGTCGTGGCGGCTGGGGCTGGACTACCGGCAGCTGGCCGACCAGCTCGCCGAATACGTCAGCTGGCAGGGCTTCACGCACGTGGAGTTCATGCCGGTGGCCGAGCACCCGTTCGGCGGATCGTGGGGCTATCAGGTCACCTCCTATTACGCGCCGACCTCGCGCTTCGGGCACCCCGACGACTTCAAGTACCTCGTGGACAGGCTGCACCAGGCCGGCATCGGAGTCCTTTTGGACTGGGTCCCGGCACACTTCCCCAAGGACGAGTGGGCGCTGGCCCGGTTCGACGGCCAGCCGTTGTATGAACACGCAGACCCCCGGCTGGGCGAACACCCGGACTGGGGCACGCTGATCTTTGACTTCGGCCGCCGCGAGGTGCGGAACTTCCTGGTCGCCAACGCGCTGTACTGGCTGGAGGAGTTCCACATCGACGGACTCCGGGTGGACGCGGTGGCCTCCATGCTGTACCTCGACTACTCGCGCAATGACGGGGAATGGGTCCCCAACATCCACGGCGGCCGCGAAAACCTGGAGGCCATTTCCTTCCTGCAGGAGGTCAACGCCACCGCGTACAAGCGGGTGCCGGGCATCGTCATGATCGCGGAAGAGTCCACCGCGTTCGACGGCGTGACCCGCCCGACCAGCGCGGGGGGCCTCGGCTTCGGCCTGAAGTGGAACATGGGCTGGATGCACGACACGCTCGAATACATCGCCGAGGACCCGGTCAACCGGATGTACCACCACGGCAAGGCCACCTTCTCGATGGTCTATGCCTACACGGAGAACTTCCTGCTGCCGATCAGCCATGACGAGGTGGTCCACGGCAAGGGGTCGATGCTGCGCAAGATGCCCGGCGACCGCTGGCAGCAGCTGGCCAACCTGCGCGCCTACTTGGCCTTCCAATGGGCGCACCCGGGCAAGCAGCTGATCTTCATGGGTACCGAATTCGGCCAGGAGTCGGAATGGTCGGAGCAGCACGGGCTGGACTGGTGGCTCTCCCAGAACGTTCCGCACAAGGGCCTGCAGCACCTGGTCCGCAACCTCAACGGGATCTACCGTTCCACGCCGGCCCTGTACGAGCGCGACAATGAGCCGGCCGGCTTCCAGTGGATCGACGAGAACGACGGCGCGCACAACACGCTGTCCTTCATCCGCTGGGACCAGCACGGAAACCCGCTCGTCTGCGTGGCTAACTTCTCGGGGGCCCCGCACGAAGGGTTCCGGCTGGGAATGCCGTGGGCGGGCGAATGGGACGAGGCCCTGAATACCGATTCCGCCGAATACGGCGGATCCGGAGTGGTCAACGCAGGTGCGGTCACCGCCGTGGAAGGCGGCTGGAAGGGCAGCCCCGCTTCTGCGACGCTCCGGGTGCCGCCGCTGGGCGTGGTGTACCTGAAGCCGGCTGCCGGTGGCCCGGCCAGGGTGGAGGAAGGATGAACGGCAGCGGAATTTACATCCGCGCCGACCGGTGCTAGAGTTTAAAGCCGCGCAGGGCGGTAAGGCCGCCTCGCCGAACCGGCCGAAGGCAGTTGCCAACGGGCGGAGCGGGACCGGGCGGTTTGACAAGAACTGCCAGCGCGGGTAAGTTAGAAAAGTTGCTCCGGAGCGATGGAGGGCCTGAGAGGGTCGTCCTGGTGCCGGGTGCTCCTGTTGTTTGAGAACTCAATAGTGTGCCAAGTTTGTTGATACCAATTATTTATTGGTTGAAAGTGCCGTGGCGTGCCGCCCCTGTGGTGTGT